>JBEGUT010000108.1:0-9550 GCA_041178745.1 Planctomycetota bacterium
CCCCTACGCGATGCTAATGATTGTATGCGATTCTAGAATCTGGAAGCTTGTTAAAGAAATTCCGGATCGAAACGACATCATCACCCTCGACAACGGTAGGCCCACGTTTAGCCATCGCTTTGCTCCTTCAATCGAGAAATCTAAAGCGATATTGTGTAGAGAAAAGCAATCTACCGCGCTAGCTCAGAGCAGCGAAAGTATGCACTGGTCCTGGAGGGGTATTCTATATTTGCATTGTCATTCGCTCCAGTTTGCACCGTACCGATGACGACCCGAGTAGCTCTACTTTTCTTGCCCCGCCCCCGAATGCTTGGGGATTCCAGAGAGAATCAAAGCGATGCGGAACCCACAGTAGTCGCCGCGGCGCGACGGGTCGTAGTTGTACCTGCTCGCGCACTTACAATAAGTGACATCGTCGCCCCAACTGCCGCCACAGATTACGTAACTAGGAGCCATGATAACGCCAGGGGTAAGGTTTTCCTGTACATCTGAGCACCATTCCCGTACGTTCCCGTGAAAGTCGTAAAACCCCCATGCATTCGGCTTCTTGCCTCCCACGGGATGCGCATCACCACCAGAGTTTTCTTTGAACCACGCATATTCCGCCAATTGTGCTGGATCGTTACCGAAACTGTAAACACTTGTCGAACCAGCACGGCATGCATGTTCCCACTCAACTTCCGTTGGTAACCGATAGATTCTACCTGCAGCTTTTTCTTCTGGTAACGCAGATAACTTGCTGCAAAAATTAACAGCATCCTCCCAGGAAACTTGTTCGACCGGATTTTGAGGTTCCTGTAATGCGCTGGGATTGGTACCTATCACTTTCTGATACTGCTCCTGTGTTACTTCGTAGACACCAAGATAAAAAGAACTCTTTGGGACTAGCCTGAGAGTCATACCAATGGAGTTCTTTATCGAAGGCAGCCTCAAAACAACCTCAGGCGGCCGATTGCTCAGCATTTCAAGGAAATCATGAGTGAGCATTTCCGGTGAGAGTTTAGAAAAAAGTTGTGTTTCTACCGATGAAACAGCCTGTGGGTCGGCCCACAACAGTGATGTATATTCAACCATTGCCGTCTCAATTTGATCGCTACCCAGGGAGTCGCGTATCCTCGCAGATAGCACCGGCCCTAAAGCGGATTTAAGCGAAGAGATCTCCTCAGAGGTTATTCCAAACCGCTCTGCAAGTCTTAAGTCTGCTACTGCACGATCTGGGTCATTTGAAATCGCATTGCGGCCCCGTGCCAGCAGTGCTGTGGCTAGTCGCCGCTTGTAACCGGAGATACGCACTTCGCTTTCTTTATCAACCACCATACGCGGTCCGGTGACAGTCAATTCATACATCCCGCTGCCGCCGAAACCATTTGACGAAAAAGCTGCTGCTACATTAGCTTGCAGTTTCTCAACCGCTATCCTTGCCGCAGTCAAATTCCGGTCGCTATTCGATTCTTCAAACGACTTGACAGCATCTTCAGTAAAAACAAATAAAGAGGATAAAAGATCCTTGCTGGTTAATCCGAACTCTTCTGCAAGTCCTAAATCTAATACTGCACGATCTGGATCTCTTGAAATCGCCTTCCGACCTCGTGCCAGCAATCTTGTGGCAAGCCGCTGCTTAAATCCTGAAATAAGATCTCCTTTTTCTTTGTCCGTTTTACTTCCAAGTGCGGATGCATCCTCAATACGATTTTTAAGATTAGGTAATAGCGGACTTTGATCGTTAGTCGCATCTGAAGAACTGCGAGCAGTTGATGCAATATTAGCCTGTAGAGCTTCGATCGATAACCTCGCCACAGCCAAGCTCTGGTCATTTTCCGTTTGCTCAAACGTCTTAACGGCATCCTCCGCAATTACCGTTACCACCTCGTTTGGGATCGGAACCGCCCTATCAAGCTGCTGCGCCTTAGCAATGCTGGCTGATGCCTCCGTGGTCTTTCCAGTAGAAAGAGTTGTTTCGGCCTGCTTCACATAAGCTTCTGCAAGTACCTTCCGTGCAGATTTTATTAATTCCTCAGATTGTATTAATTCCTCGTTTTCCCCGATCTTGATTGCCTCCGCGAGGTCGGATTCGGCTTCATCGACTTTGCCGGATTTTGCCGATAACTCTGCTCGAATTGTGTAAGCACTAAGTTTTGCCGCGTTCAAACCTTGCAGATTGGGATCGATTTCCTCGGCCCTCTTCAATTCCGCGACTGCCCCATTAACATCTGAGATGGTTAGGTTTAAATTCCGACGATTGAGTTGGTAGCTTGCTCGTCCAAGAAGTGCTCTGGCATTATGTGGATCAATTGCCAGAACATCCAACCAACGCTCCGCTTTGACTGCGTTCGCCAACAAGTAAGCACGTATCGTAGAACGCGCCCATAGACCTGTCCACACAAGAATCGCGATTAAGAGCACTGTAGCCCCCGCCATCGATAGCTGCTTCATCAGCTTTCGGTTTCGTTCCGCTGCTGCCTCGGCCTCCTGCTGAGCGTCCAACCCTTGTTGGCATTTGCTAAATTCAGATTGAAATTCAGTATCCGTCCATCCCTGACCGCTTATGCGGACGCGATAATCGCTAGCACCAGAGATTGCAGTCGCATAGTTCTGAGAATTAGCAAGTGCAATCATTGCGGCTTGACGCAGGAACAACATCTCTTCGCAGGTCTGAATCAGATCGATAACTTCCTGTGTCTGCAATTCCGACGGAATCCGCATCAGATCTTTATTGGCTTGCTCAAACATACAACTATTGATCAGTGTATGCGCACGTTTCACCAAGTCTTTAATCTGAGCAGCATTCTTCTCATCGCGGGCAATGAGTTGCGTTTGAAGGGACTTCATCGCAGCGTCACTCGGCTTGAGCTCAAGCAACTGGTTCACCTGCGCCAAGAGTCCATGATATTGCTTCTGCTCCAATGCTTTTGAAATTGTTTTTTGTAACTCGCGAACCCTTTCAGCCTTGCTAGATGCCTTGTCTTTAAGGCTAGTGATCTCAGGCAGTATGAAATAGGGATCGATCCGAGCGATTTCCTTCAACACTCCCTCGTAATTCTGCGCCGCCATGCACTCCTTGGCTGCTGCATACGCTTCGTCTCGAGTCGCAATCAGCTTTGCTTCCCGTTCGGTGAGTTGCTGTTTGAGCTTGAGCATCTCTGCATGGTCAGGACGGAGTTTTAGCAAAAGATCTATCTTTTCCAGCAAGCCGTTAACCTGCTTGGAGGCCACTCGTTGCCGAATCGTCTTCTCTAACCGCTGAGACTCATCTCGTTTCTTTTGAATCCCCTGAATCATTTGCGAGGCGGTGATACCCTTCAGCGAACTTAGAGTCTGCCGACGCAGTACCTCTGGCACCTGCTCTAGCGTATGAAGCGCTGCGGGGTAATCATAAGCTTGGTCATGTTTCTGAGCTTCACTGACTAGGGCGGTAATTCGCGCTAGCTGCTCGCTTTTAGCACTTTCCACTTGCTGCAAAAATTTATCGCTCCAACCTTTGAGCTGCTGCAGTCGAAGATCGGATACCTTGCCTATCTCCTGAGCGATTCGAGTCGCGTTTTCAAACTCAAACTTCTCTAGCAACTGCTCCGCCTGTTCGCGCTGTCCGGCCATCGCTTGCTTGCGCTGTTCCAGCAAGCTGCTTTGCTGAGTACCGCAGTGTCCGCAGACTTCCTCCCACATCGGAATCTTCGCGGAGCAACTGAGGCAGGGAACCTCCAGAGATTGAGCACACTTCTTACAAAACTTGCGATTCGATTCATTCTTGGTACTGCACTTGGGACAGGCACCAAGTTCCAGTTCTACTTCGGTTCCACTAGATAGGCTTGCCTTAAGGGCTTGCTTGAACTCTTTAGCCGATTGGAAACGATCTTCCTTTTGATCTTCTAGTGCCTTGCCTAGTACATCCTGCAAGCCCTTAGGGACATCGTTGAATTTGATGATTTTGGGGCTCTTGCCCGTTACCATCTGATACAGCGTTGCGGCGAGGCTCCACAAATCGCTTCGATTATCTGTCAGCGCCGCATCGCGACGCTGTTCAGGAGGCATAAAATCCAGCGTTCCCAAGACAGCCCCGGCCATGGTCATGCCCGTATCGGCCGATTCGGCTTTTGCCAGACCGAAGTCGGTCAGCTTCGGTGTACCATCTGGAGTCATCAAGACGTTCGCCGGCTTGATATCGCGGTGGATAATCCCTGCATCATGTGCTTTACCAAGCCCATCACATAACTGACAAGTGAGGTCCACCGCTTCTTCGACCGGCAAGGCCCCTTCACGGCAGCGATCTAGCAGCGAGTTGCCTTCGACAAACTCCATGATGAGAAAAGGACCATCTTTGGCGCGACCGTAGTCATAGATTTGAACAATATTGGGATGATTGAGGGCCGCAATCGATTGCGCTTCGGTCAGAAACCGACTGACGGCAGTTCGGCTGCGGGCCGCTTCCCCTAAGATACGTTTGATGGCGACTTTTCGATTGAGTCGGGTGTCAGTCGCCAGCAGAACTTCGCCCATCCCTCCTTTGCCAAGAACTTTTTCGATTTTGTAGCGGGCTTCCAAATCGATGATTTCCATACCATCGTCTTCGTAGCCCCCATCATCGCCACCGGCGCCAAAGGTCATTTGGTCGCCCAGGCTCACATCGCGCTGCGGGGTCTTTCCGCCAGCAAACGTCGCTTGATCTCCTAAGCTCCGTGTATCAAAATCATCTCCCTTTGGTTTGTTTTTTCCCTGGAAGGTATTCTGGTCACCAAGACTAGCGTCGTTGTCCTTAGGCATTATCCGATTCCCGGAAAGATAGGGAGTAGATTTGGAGTCTGATTTTTTGCACAGACATACGCTTGCCTATCTTTTCAGACAAACACTGCGCCTCTTTGAGATAAGCGATTGAGTCTAAAAATTTCCGCCATAAATATGGAGAGTTTTTTAATCACTTCGGCGGAATACACCACTGAAAATGGGGTGTCAAGCGACCGCAAATCTGCTAGATGCCATAAATGGCTTGACGCGGGATTTGCAAATGGACATCGCCTTTCGAAAACTTGTCCGATCGGATTGGCTGCCGTCTATTATTAAAAAAATGAAGATTGGGTTATCCGATCTTCAATCTCGTCGTGGAAAAAATCTAAGAACGCTACATTCCCACAACTTTCGTGTAACGGACAATGGTAAATTAGTCTTTGAAAGGCCCATCTTGGTTTGCGAATCGGATCGATTTAGAAAAATAGCGACTCAATCCAAATAGAGTTGTGAAGGCCTATCAAACTTTACCACTTCACCGCCAAAGGATATTTGCATTCCTGGAGAAAGTGCTACGAGAGAAAGCGGTGGTACCACCATTCCGTCGATCGAGATGTTGGACGCGTTAGAAAGTGTTTCGAGCCAGAATGAGCGATCGATGTGGAGCAAGCGGGCTGGAGGTTGAGAAACGCTATTTTTCAAAACGATAGCGCAGCGCGCGGGAGATCCGCCAATTATCGCCTCTCGAAATAAATGTACGTAGCACTCTTCTCCTTCGAGGCTCGACGCTCGATCATATCGAACACTATTGACGGACGCGTCCAGACCTTCTCTTGAGATGCGTGATAGCCTTCCCCCCACAATCTCACATACCAATTCATCCCAGTAGCTTAGCTCATCCAGGTGATCGCGGTCTTCAGGTGAGAAGAGAACCATTTCCATTTTGAATTTTTTTGGAACGGTCCCAGTAACACCTAATTCCAAGTGAGTTACTTCGCCTGCGCGTATGGCGGGAATACTAATTCGTTCGCGAACCACGGAATAGTTCAACTCGATACCGCTCCTCGATTCATCCCGAATCTCGATTCCTTCCGGAATTAGTTCGGCGATAAAGTGCGTTCGAGAAATATTCCCGGAATGAGCATCGTTCTCTTGGCTTCGAGGAAAAAAACGCAAGATCACATCGTTATCACGGCTTCTGCCAAAGGTAATTTTAGGTCTTGCAAATACTAAGTAGCGACTACCATCTTCGAAGAAGAAACCGCAGCTATCCAAGTAGGATCGTGGCTTACCGATTTGAAGCAATTTGGGTAAGCGTCCCTGTTTTTGATGGTCGACCTTCAGTTGATATTCAAAGGTCGTGTTGGGTTTAGTAGCCGCAGGTGCATCGGACGTACTGTCCTGGCCAAAGCCGTTTGCCAGGTTAATGATACTATCTTGGCTACCCTTCAAAATCACTTTCGAAAATTGCTTTAAATTACATCCCTGAAGATTAACGACGGATTGTCCATCTCCATCGATCTCAAGTACTCCACCCTCTCCGTCGTTCCCGCTATTCACCGTCAAGCGAATACGGCATCGATAAAATCGCGGCAAATCCGCAGGAACCTCGCGAAAAGAAACTTCGAAGTCGATCAGATATTGACCAGGACGACAATCGAGTCCCCCAGTGGTCATACGAAAGGGCACGTGAAACGACCATAGTGATTTGTCGTCGGCTTGAGGTCGTCGTCGTGGATCGTTTTCATCGTGATCCAAGTCGCGATCCACAGAGATCTTTATTTCTGGACGTGTCTCATAGGCTGGGCATATAAGACTAAATTCCGGCCGCACCTGGTGACCAACTCGAGGTAATTCTCCCCAATCAACTAATAGTCTCGGCACGCAATCGACAGGGGATGGAGCAATCTCCGCACGAAACACAGCAGTGACACGCTGAACGAGTTGCGGATCAAGATTTAATGCAGCAGCAACCCCAAGAACCACCCGTTCCACTTCCTGCATAGTGATATTCGATCCCAATTGGGATTTCACCATGTCATAGAGCAAGCGTTCCGGACCTTCCAAACTCATAGTAACTTCCATTTATGTTGCGATCTTTGGATGCTAAGCCAACAGGAAACCATGAAAGCTAAACACGCCGGCGATGACCTTTAACCTCAAAAGATTTCGAGGAAATTTAAAAGGTGTTTTCGCCGTATTCGATTTACGGTTGTGGAAATGGGGGAGCGCCTGGGATCGGTGGTGGAGCCGGAGGCATAGAGAACAATGAGGCTAGTTCCGCAACTTGACCAGCGGGGGTCCATGCTGCCATTCCCGCTTTCCACATCAATGTCGATGCCTGGATCTGCCCTAATCGAACATACTGTTGTAGGTCATTCCACTGTAATGCAGGTGATTGCTGACCATTGACCACCGCATACCACACTACCGCAGCAGGAATTGGAGGTGGTGCCATCGGAGGAGCAGCATCTTGTGACCGTGGAGCTGTAGCGGCGAACCCTTGCTGATGGGAATTAGGAGAATGACCAACACCCTGAACATCAACTCTTGAGTTCCCACTAAACACCTGTTGCGGCGACGAAGCTGCTTGAGCTAAACCACCGATCATTTGATTGACACTTGCGTGCTGTGCTTGCATTGCCATCTTGTAAGCTTCAGCAATTGCATCCGCTTTCGCTCGCTCGGTCGCGTTAAGTTGCTCATACAATCGAACTCGTTCAGCATTCAACTCCGCAGCAGGATTAGCGGCCGCCTGCGCTTTTATTGCATCCTGGCTTGCTTCATGTTTTTTCAGATCCGCCAGCAAAGCGGCGTTAGCCTGTCCGGTCGTAGCAATCAAGACCTCGGTGCTAACACTGCTCATGGCCTGAATACGATCCAGTTCGCGCTTGCTAGCACTGTCAGCCTTAAGGTTCTCCATTTCCAGTTGGACGCGCTGCTGCTTTTCAGCGAAATGAGCGTTCATTTCCTGCACGCGTTGCAATCGATCAAGTTGCGAATTCGATCTCTTCTCGCGAGCTTCCATGTCCCAAAGTTCCTGACGCTTTTGCATTTCAAGCTTTTCGTCAGCGAGACGGCGTTCTAGTTCGGCCTGTACAATCGCGATTTGCCGTTGTCGGTTAGCACGGCCTAGCTCTAGTTCCGCCTTGATCGATTCCGTCCTTTGTGCATGTAAGAGCGATTCCCATGAGTCTTCACGCTTCTGCCGTTTCGCATCTCGTAAGCGCGCCCAACGCGCCTTGGATTCCTCTGCCTGTTGTTGACGGCGATGCTCTGCAGATTCTCTTTCCCGCTCCAGCTCACTTTGCCACTGCTCACCCTCTTTAGTACGAGCCAAGCGGGCCTGTTCTATTTCCTGACTCAAAGACTTCATCCGCACCACGTGGTCCATCGCGAGTCGGAGTTCTTCAATTTCCTGTTCTCGTTGAATGTTAATCGTCGCTAAAATATGCTCACGCAAATTAGCTCGGTCGTCCTTGCGTTCTGCGTATGCAGTGACCAGTTGTTCTCTTTCTTCAGTGCGTAGAAGCTTGCTACGGTCGATATTATCGAGTGCTTTTTCGAAATCTTCGCGACTCTGCAGTTTATTCAAATTGTCTTCATTAACTAATTCTCGAAGCGAACTCCGCAGTGTTGTTTTTTTCTTCATGTCCTCCGCGCTAGCGCGAAGTTTTTCATTTTCGATTTCATTTGCGGCACGCTGCAATTGGATTTCGCGAGTTGAGATCCACTGTTCGGTTTCTCGCTGCGATATCCCTCCATCCTTGAAGGCAAAGTCAACGGATTGAACGTCAACAAAAGCAAGTCCGTACCTTGAGAGCTTAACCTCTACTCGCGACCTAATACCATCGGCTATATCGCGAACAGCGTTACCACTTCTTAGGTTTTCATAGTTCATCTGGCCGATGGTGTCGCGAATAGCCTGATGAAGGGTGGGAGCAAGCCACTGCTGTAGGTTCTTCAGAGAAACCTCTTGATTTGCTCCCATGAGGTTTTCCATAAATAGCAGAACGTTGGACATCTGTATGGTCCAGCGACAGACGACATCAGAGCATACCCCCTCAGCGCAAGGCAGGTTCTCTAGCCGACTTTGGTTCGGGATCTCCTCGCTTCGAGTAAGAAAAACGGTCGATTGCTTGTTCCGCCAAAACTTAAGACGCTCTGTAAAGGACTCTAGGGTGTATTCACCCGCGTAGAGTTCCCCGACTACCATGCCATCCTCAATAATAGCGGAGCGAGTGCCAGGCTCGATGACCAAGGATCGTCCTTTAGGTAGACCTGAAACCCCAGCGAGCCGTTCGAAAAACCCCTTCAAATCCGGAATGGTGATCCGGCGTGCAAAGTCCAAATCGGTAACCTTCCAACGATTATCGACGATAGCTTGTGACATAATCCCTTGGATCCTGGGTCGGAGAAAACGTAGTCTGCCTACAAATGGGCAGCTAACACGTAATGAAATATGAAGTAAGACGAGGCGTTAGACCACCCGCGTACTAAGATAAGCGTTTGCATCACGAAATTCACGACAGGAAAATACATCTTATGAGTCTTTTTTAATTTTGCTCTGATTTCGTCCCTTTGCAGTCATCTCAATTGCTGGAACGCATCGTCTGCTGGTGTTGCCTGGGGGGAGCCCATCGTTTTGTTCGAGAGCACGCCCTGTGTTGGCTAGCGTTTTTTGAGGGATTGAGTAGGCTTTGGATACCTTTGTAGGAATTACAGCTAATTGCTCACTATCGATTCAGGATGGATCGATGGAAAAAATGGCATAAATTTTATGAGTTATTCGCTTATATCTTGTGTTCTTTTGAACCCATTCCATCTAGTT
>JBEGUT010000109.1:0-9517 GCA_041178745.1 Planctomycetota bacterium
AGCGAAGCGGTGCTCGAATTGCGGGAGCCGAAAACCCTGCTCATCTACGGATCAAAGCAATCCGGTCCGAACCGAGATTTCCGCCCGTCAAATCAACTCTCGCTTTGCAGCGTCATTCGAGCACGAGCACGAGCACCGCTGCGCTGAGCACGAGCACGAGTCCCGATGGCGGCCGTCCAATCCGATCAAAACGCAACGGTTCGAGGCTGGATTCCCCAATCGTAACGTCGTCAAGAGAGTCTCCCTTTATCGTGCTCAGCGAAGCGGTGCTCAGCGAAGCGGTGCTCAGCGAAGCGGTGCTCGTGCTCAGCGAAGCGGTACTCGAATTGCGGGAGCCACAAGCCCTGCTCATCTACGGATCAAAGCAATCCGGTCCGAACCGAGATTTCCGCCCGTCAAATCAACCCTCGCTTTGCGGCGTCATTCGAGCACGAGCACGAGCACCGCTGCGCTGAGCACGAGCACGACTCCCGATGGCGGCCGTTCAAACTGATCAAAACGCAACGATGCGAACCGAGATTTCCGCCCGTCAAATCAACTCTCGCTTTGCGGCGTCATTCGAGCACAAGAGCAGATTCACCCGTTCGGAGAGAAAGAGAGGGGGCTGCCAATCACCGAAAGGTGACGGGAAAGAAGAAAAGAGGCGCCGCCCGGATTCGAACCGGGGATGGTGGATTTGCAATCCACTGCCTTAGCCACTTGGCCACGGCGCCTTTTTGAAAGATCTCGGTCAGTTACTTTTCGTCAAATGAGACGCATTCTCTGAACCTGCCCAGAAAAAGCCGTCGAGAATTTCTGTCAAATCTACGCCAGTGCGTCTCTCTTCGATGTCTTTCTCAAGCTTCCAAAGCAGTTCTAGTCCATCCATTTCCCCTGGTCAAGGGTAGACCAACAACCCTATCTTGCCTATTCATACAGAATAGAGTTGAACAGAAACAAGCTGGACTTCTTAAGCTTTAAGACACATAGGGATATCTGTTCTCGGGTGACTCGAGACCCTCTGTAAAGCTAGCGTTTTCTTCGGCGGTTGAGGTCAGGTTGGCCGGCCTATGCTTTTTCAGAATTTTGGCACTGGGAAGAAGATACTTTTGGGGATTTCTCTCCAGCGACCTCATGAGGGTTCTTCAGCTCCCCAAACCCTTGCTCTCACAGGTTCTATTCGTTTGACGCCATGAAACACGAGATTCACTAACTCATTCCGACGTTCTGCTATTTGCGGCTACTATAAAGCTTGCTGATAGGACTTCCCACCTTAGCGGCCCACGGTAATTGCTAGGTAAAACGGCCCAATAAGGCTCATTGCGACCCTTTTCCAGGAGCGTTAGAATCCCTCTCTCTATAGGGCAGTAGAGTAAAATTTTGTCAACGATGGAATTATCAACGATATGGGGACTCCCAAAAATCTAGTTGTGGCGCAAAGTGGTGGTCCTAGCGCCGTGATCAACAGCACTGTTCGTGGGGTAGTCGAGATGTGCCGCGACCTTCCGGACATCGGAACGGTTTACGGTGCTCAAAATGGAATTGAAGGAGTGCTCAAGGAGAACTTGATCGACTTGACCGCTCAACCGGCCGAAGAGATTGCTCTACTTCGGTACTCGCCTGCAGCAGGCTCGATTGGAACCTGTCGCTATAAACTCAAAGCGGGCCAGAATGAAGACTTTGATCGAGTGATTGATGTTTTCAAGGCGCACAATGTTGGCTATTTCATCTACATCGGCGGCAACGATTCGATGGACACAGCCAACAAAATCGCACAGCTTGGACAGCAGCGTGGCTTGGACTTGATCGGTATCGGTGGTCCCAAGACGATCGATAACGACGTGGGTGACAGCGAATTCAAACTAATTGACCATACTCCGGGATACGGATCAGCGGCGAAATACTGGATGCATGCGGTTCAAAACGCGAACGAAGAGAATGCTGGCTCTTGGCCAGCCGATCCAGTGTTGGTGATGCAAGCGATGGGTCGAAAGATCGGTTACATCCCCGCCGCAGCTCGCTTGGCAGACCCTCATCGAGAGATGCCTTTGCAGATCTATCTCGCTGAAAGCCATTGCTCGCTTGATCAGCTCTGCGATCAGGTCAACGATCAACTTAAGAAAGACAAGCGTTGTATTGTTGTGATCAGCGAAGGTTTCGATGTTGGATCGCTGGGTGAAGCGAAAGACTCTTTCGGGCATACACAGTTTTCCAGCTCGCAAACGACCGTTGCTCAAGTCGTCATCAACTATCTCAACGAGAAGGGCCTCAAGGCCAAAGGTAAAGCTCGAGCCAACGTGCCTGGCACCGATCAACGTCACTCGATCGGATACGCATCGACCGTGGACTTAGATGAAGCGTATCGCGCAGGTCAGAAAGCGGCCTTATTGGCAGCGGGCCGCGAGACGGGATATATGGCGACCATCCTGCGAGATGCAGGCCCCATTTATTCAGTTCGTTACGATAAAGCGCCGCTTGCCGAGGTGGCCAACAGCGAACGTACGTTTCCGAAACAATGGATCACAGCTAACGGTTGCGATGTGACTGATGATTTCGTTCGATACGCCATGCCATTGGTCGGCGAAGATATGGTTACTCTACCGATGATTGGCGGTCGCCAACGCCTTACTCGACTTCAACCGATATTTGCTTCGCAGAAACTACCTGCTTACGTTCCGCAGGCAGATCGCAAAGGCTAACCCACGATTTACGCTTACGATTCCATAAGGTTTGAACCACGATGTCTTTTGAAATCAGTCCGAAACACGACTTCTTTGTTGGCATAGACTCTGACGGCTGTGCTTTCGATACGATGGAGTTGAAGCACAAAGAATGCTTCATTCCCAACATCATCAATTACTACAATCTGCAAGCGGTGAGCAAGTATGCTCGCGAAGCTGCAGAGTTCGTCAACCTGTATTCCAAGAGCCGCGGCATCAATCGTTTTCCAGCTTTAGTCGAGTCGCTTGATTGGCTCGCTCGCCGGCCAGAAGTCGCGGCCCGAGGCATCAAGGTAAAGGTACCTGATGCATTGCGAAATTGGTGCAAGACCGAATCGAAACTTGGAAACCCAGCGCTTGAAAAACTGGTTAAGGAAACAGGTGATCCAGCGCTGACGGAAGCTTTGAAGTGGTCGATCGCCGTTAATGATTCGGTGGCCGCGATGGTTCGTGGAGTCCCTCCTTTTCCAAAGGTTCGCGAAAGCCTTGCCGGTTTATCAGCCAAAGCGGACGTGATCGTTTGCTCGGCCACCCCCACTCCTGCCCTAAAAGCGGAATGGCATGAACACGATATCGATCGTTATGTCGTAGAAATTTGTGGCCAGGAAGCTGGAAGCAAAAAAGAAATCTTAACCAATGCTAAGAAATACGCTCCAGGCAAGAGCCTGATGATCGGTGACGCACCGGGCGACTACGCTGCCGCTAAAGCCAACAACGTTCTCTTCTACCCGATCAATCCCGGTCATGAAGAAGTAAGTTGGGAGCGATTCTTCAGCGAAGGTATGAAAAAGTTTTTCGACGGTTCATTCGCAGGTGATTATCAACAAACACTGCTCGCTGAATTCGATAAATATCTGCCTGAGCTGCCACCGTTTAAAATTGTTTAGTGAACATGATTTAAATCATTCTCGCAGATGAAGATTTCATCTGTAGAAGAACCTCGACCGACTGAGCCGCACATCTTCATTTCATGGTACGTGTGCTTCGGCCAAGTAATTGATAAAACTCAAACGCTTCCAAAATCCTTTTTGATTTTTTTGCCTACGCCTACCAATAGGACACCTAACTAAAATGGCTGAGTTGTGTGATTTCGGCTTGATCGGTCTTGCCGTCATGGGAGAAAACCTTGCCCTCAACGTCGAGAGCCGAGGCTATCGAGTAGCGGTCTACAATCGAACGACAGACAAAGTTGACAACTTGATTCAAGGCCGTGCGGCTGGCAAGAACTTTGTTGGTTGTCACTCCATCGCTGAACTCGTCAAGTCGCTCAGACGTCCTCGGCTGGTCATGACTCTTGTGAAAGCAGGTGCCGCGGTCGATGACCTGATCGAGCAATTGCTTCCGCACCTGGAGCCTGGTGATGTGATCATCGACGGAGGTAACGAACATTACGAGAACACCGAACGTCGCACGAAGTATGTCGAAAGCAAAGGTTTGCTTTATATCGGTACCGGGGTTTCGGGAGGTGAAGAGGGTGCGTTGAAGGGCCCTAGCATGATGCCCGGCGGTAGCCCGCAGGCTTGGCCGATGATCAAACCGATCTTCCAGGCAATCGCTGCTAAAGTTGGTCCCAAGAACGATATTCCATGCTGCGAATGGGTTGGGCCACGCGGTGCCGGACACTATGTAAAAATGGTTCACAACGGTATTGAATATGGCGACATGCAGCTGATCTGCGAAGCGTATTACTTGCTGAAAGAAGCTGCCGGCCTCAATAACGATGAACTCTATGAAGTCTTCGATCAATGGAATCGGGGCGACCTGCAAAGTTACCTGATCGAGATTTCGCGAGACATTTTCAGCGTAAAAGATGATCAAGGTGGCGATGGTTTTCTGGTGGACAAGATCCTCGATGTCGCTGGAGCCAAGGGAACTGGTAAGTGGATGAGCCAGTTGGCATTGGACCTCGGCGTACCTAGCACTTTGGTCACTACGGCCGTCTACGCTCGTGGCCTTTCCGCCATGAAAGAGTCTCGAGTGCGAGCCTCGAAAGTTCTTCCTGCTCCAGGTGCAAAAGATAATCTCGGTTTTGCGAAACCAGTTCAGGATTTAATTTCCGATCGCCAAGGATTTATCGAAGCAGTTCGACAAGCGTTGTATGCCTCGAAGATTTGCAGTTACGCACAGGGCTTTGTGCAATTGCAGGCAGCCAGCAAGGAACATGATTGGAATCTCAATTATGGTGACTGCGCGCTGCTGTGGCGTGGAGGCTGTATCATTCGTGCTCAATTCCTTGATCGTATCAAAGCGGCGTTTGATGAGCAGCCAAATTTGGAAAACCTGCTGCTGTATCCTTACTTCCAGCAGGCTATTGAGAAGGCTCAGGCTTCATGGCGTGCGGTTGTAATCGCAGCAACACATCTCGGGTTGCCAGCCCCTGCGTTCACAACAGCATTGTCTTACTATGACAGCTATCGACAAGCTCGATTACCAGCCAACCTGTTACAAGCGCAACGCGACTACTTCGGAGCACACACCTATCAGCGAACTGATAAGCCAGGTGCATTCCATTCGGAGTGGCTAGAACATCGCCGGCAGCCGAAACCGTAGTTCAACATTGGGAAAGTCGTCCCGCCGGAGCTTCTTTGGTGGGACGCTTTATCCCACGGCAAATTTAAGGAACGATCATGGAAGGCGAACAAGGCGCTAACGTATCACCAGCCGTTTACTTGGAAAACCTCTTTGGTCTCCAGGGACAAACGGCTGTTGTTATCGGTGGAGCTGGCGTTCTCGGGAGCACGCTCGCCCGTGGCCTGGCAATGGCTGGGGCGAGTGTCGTTATTGCTGGACGAGATTTGAAACGGGGCTCTGAAATCGCGGCGGAAATTACTCACGGCGGCCATCAAGCCCGATCGCTAGAAGTCGATGCAACCAGCGCTGATTCGCTCGACCAGCTGCTCCATAACGTGCGACAATTCTCTCCCACCATTGACATGCTCATCAACTGCGCGGGGATTAATGATGGAACGCCCTATACCGAGATTTCTTTGGAACGTTGGAACCGTGTATTCGAAGTGAATCTCACCGCCACCCACCTGGCCTGCCAAACATTCGCATCCGTAATGGCGGAACAGGTTGGAGGAGGTTCGATTTTAAACATCGGTAGTGTCACCGCTCACACTCCTCTATCACGTGTTTTTGCATATGCAGCATCGAAAGCCGCTGTTGTCAATTTGACAAAGAATCTAGCGAGGGAATTCGCCCCCAAGCAGGTGCGAGTCAATGTATTATGCCCTGGCTTTTTCCCTGCGGAACAAAATCGAGCATTGCTCGATCGACAGCGGATTGAAAACATCATGGAGGGTACTCCCATGAACCGCTTTGGTGAACCTAATGAATTGATTGGAGCCGCAATCCTGCTTCTCTCGCGTCGAGCGGGAAGCTACATCACAGGTTGCGAAATGTATGTAGATGGTGGCTTTACCTCGATGAGATTCTAGGGATCCCTCGCGATTCAAGAATCCGTCTGACCGCGTTGAGCGTTTCTGAAGTTCTGCAAGCGAACGAGGATATGGAGGAGCTGGACATGCCACACACGATGGTGATTTTTGGCGCATCGGGAGATTTAACTAGCCGCAAGTTGATCCCGGCGCTCTATAACCTTTTCCGTCGAAAGCGATTGCCGCCAGAAACAAGAATAATCGGTGTCTCACGCACACCCTTTAGTCATGAAGAATGGCGTAAAGAGTTAGCAGCCAGCACAGAGAAGTTTGAAAAGAAGTCATTCACACCCGAGCTCTGGAGTCAGTTCGCACAGAGTATTTTCTATCAACCCGCGGATATCACCAATCCCAGTGACTTTCCTGGATTGGCGGCTGCTCTCGACCAGATCGAAGGCAACAAACGCTGTGAAAGAATTTATTATCTATCGACCATGCCACAGTTGTATGCAGAAGCGATTCAGCGGTTGGGACTTGCTGGTATGGCAGATGACACCAACGGTAGTCGCCGTGTCGTAATTGAAAAACCTTTCGGTACAGACTTGCAATCAGCCAAATCTCTTAACGAATCGATCCACAAAGTTTTTCGTGAAGATCAAATCTATCGCATCGATCATTACCTAGGTAAAGAAACCGTTCAGAATCTACTCGTATTGCGTTTTGGTAACTCGATTTTTGAGCCCCTTTGGAACCGCAACTTTATCGATCATGTTCAGATCACTGTGGCGGAAGAAGTGGCCGTTGGTCGTCGCGCCGGATACTACGATAAATCCACCGTGCTACGCGATATGTTCCAGAACCATCTGTTGCAACTGATGATGGTTACTGCGATGGAATCGCCCGTGCGATTCAACGCGAACATGGTGCGTGACGAAAAGGTCAAGGTTCTGCAAGCGGTCAGACCGATGCGCGGTGGTGACTTTGCTAATGATGGATTTCGAGGACAGTACGAGGGATATCGTCAAGAAGAGGACGTACCGGACGGAAGCGAAACTGAAACTTTTGCTGCCTTGAAATTTCATATCGACAACTGGCGTTGGAAGGGTGTTCCCTTTTTCTTGCGCAGCGGTAAAGCGATGTCTTGCCGTACTACTCAGATCGTCATTCAATTTCGAGAGCCTCCGCATATGCTCTTCGGGGAACGCGGTACCTACAAGCCATCAGCGAACCGATTGGTGATCCAGATTCAACCAGCCGAAGGGATTCAATTACACTTTCAAACCAAGATCCCAGATGCTGAAATGAAAATGCGTCTGAGCCAACTCGACTTCCGTTTCGATCAGGGTGGAAGCGAGTTACCAGATGCTTACGAGCGATTGCTGCAAGATGCTATTCAAGGTGATGCTAGCCTCTTCGCACGCAGCGACGAAGTCGAATTGGCTTGGCAGATCATGGATCCTGTGCTGGCAGCTTGGCGTAGCCCAGCTGCACCACCATTGCATATTTATCCACAAGGTGGTTGGGGACCAGCAGAGTGCAGCGAGTGGATGAGTGCGCAAGGGAAAGAATGGTTCGATGTCTGTCCAGTCATTCACTAGAGAGATAGCTGTTTGATTGAACTTTTTGCCTAACTTAAGCGTTAAGAGCTTACGAGCCTTGTGGAGAGACTCGGTATATTCGGCATATTCCATAGGCTCTATTTGCGAGCTTATGGATTATGCGGTTCCTACCGCGGATTTTTCGCTGAACCTGCGGTATTCGTATCGCATTTCTTTCGGTTTCGTCAAACTCGCGTGTCTTCGAAGACGAAGAACAAGAGATACGTCCAGGAAGGTCGACGACGCGCGCTGCTGCGCACGTTGGGGCATGGAACCGCCCGCTATGATCCTGAGCCACTGTGGTTGTCAGGTTGCGATAATGGGGAGGTAACCATCGATGGGCGATCCGCGTAGCGTTCGATACGATGTTGCCGTATTGGTTTTAGCTGCGATCAATCTTTTCGTATGGCTGTCTTTGATCAGTTATGATCCGGCCGATGCGGTGGGGCCTTGGGCACCACCCTTCAATCGTATTTATGATCCTGATGTGCTCACGTTTCCACAGAATGCCAAGCCAAGTAATTGGTGTGGTTACTGGGGAGCGGTGGTTTCGGATGTCTTGGTATCAGCACTAGGCTGGGGCGCTTACTTCGCGACCGCCTCGCTGTCGATAGCGATCAGCTTGCTCTTCCAGAAGGGGAGCGTATCATCACCGCTGAGTCGTGGTATGGGTTGGTCCTTGCTTTTATTGTCGCTCTGCGTGATTCCAGCAATGCTCGGCATTCATCCTCCTAAATCACCTGTTATTGGTGGAGGTGGTTATCTTGGTGCGCTAGCTGCTGAGTGGATCAATGGCCACTTTGCTACGATGGGAAGTGCGATTCTCATCGGTTCGATTATGTTCGCGGGAATTCTTTTGACGACCGATTACATGGTACTCGCACTCGTTGGTAGCGGCGCGAAAAAGGGTGTAGGGCGTTTGGTTGATCTGCGAAAAGTTTTGAGAGAGAAGGATGACCTTCCCAAACTTTCCCCCGCATCCACTAAACCTGTTTACGATGTTCCCACCTCGCTTCTTGACGACAATGATCCTCCACTTCCAATCAAGTTCCATGGACGTGGCGACTTGGGAGAACGTGCAGAACCGAAAAACGATAATAAATCTTCAGAAAAAACGGCGACTCCATCCAAGCCTAAGGCTTCTCCATTAGCAGTAATAACACAGGCCGCCGCTTCATTGATACCCTCCGTGGCCTCATCCAATGCAAAGTCGGCAGCGGAAAAACCCGATGGCGAAACAGTCGAATCCTCGGACGATATAAGCGAGGAATCGTATGAAATTGAAGAAGAAAATGCAGCAGCAGTGCGCGAAATTGAAGTTGAAGGGGAAACAGTAATACTGCGATCCGACGAAGCTCATGAGCCCCCAGGTCCGAAGGTGCGAAATCGGTCTACCAAGAAAACCAAAGAGGAGGATCATTCGCTCGATGCTTTGGATGATACCAGCCTGCCTGCAGGAACAGAGGAATATGTTTTACCAGGCACAGACCTGCTGATTGATACGGAAGAAATCTGCTATGACGATCAAGCGAAGGAAGTACGCCGCAAGGCAAAGATCCTGGAAAAGACGTTTGGCGATTTCGTATTCAATGTACGCGTAGTCGAAATCGAAACCGGTCCTGTTATCGCTCAGTACGAAGTGGAATTGGAAGCAGGACTTCGACTCTCGAAGATCACCTCTTTAGCGGATGACTTGGCAATCGCGCTAAGAGTACCTAGCGTACGTATCGTTGCTCCGATCCCAGGCAAAAATACCGTGGGAATTGAAGTGCCCAACGAGACTCGACAAATCGTTCGTTTGAAAGAAGTAATTGAGGAAACTGGCGCTTCATGCCAGAAG
>JBEGUT010000110.1:0-9502 GCA_041178745.1 Planctomycetota bacterium
TCCCAACAATGTCGCTGCTCAAAATGCCAAGCAAATTGATGAACTGCTTGCTAGAGGAGAAAGTGAATTGCAAAGCGGGCAGCTTGCTTTCGTGGATACAATGCGATCTGCCGACCACGAAGCGGATCAGGGCGAAGAAATCGTTCTAGCCGAGAATCGTCGATTGGAAGTCGAGCGAGTGAGGAAATTGTGGATATGGCGAACCATTCTAGCAATGCTCGGATTATTTCTCGCCGTCATTGCTGGCGTCCTGGTGTACTTCAATCGCCGCCGAGCGGCAATCATGCAGAAGGCGATTGAGGAGTATCAAAAACGCCAGGAATCTGTCATCCTGGAGACGGAGAATATTGATAAGCTGTTCGAAAAGAACCGCAGTCTTCTGGGTTCAAAAGAACGAGTCGATCAGCGTGGTTATGAAGGTAGGACAAAAGATGTCAGCTATCAGGCGTTGGCCTATGTCGATGACCTGTTCATAATGGCAAAAGAAGTTCGTCGTGTCTTGGCTGAAGCGAGAGCACGCATCGAACCGTCGGGTTTTACCGACAAACTAATCAACTATTTCAGTAGCGCTAATTATCAAGAAGCGATCGATCATATCTCGGGCGCTCCATTAAAGTTTTCTAAAGAAACAGGTTTGCCTCGTATTCTTCAGGATATCGCGCGAGGAAAAAAGAAAATCGCTGCCGAGGCAGTCAATGAAAATGCTGCCGCCATGGAAGTAACCTTCGAGGAGGTTTATGAAGCTCTCGGCAAAAGATCGCAGGAGGCAGAGAGGAACCTGCAGATCATCGAAACCTCTTTGACCGGTATCGATGACGCTTTGAAAGAAGTTCAGCAAGGAATTGCGCAGGTTACTGAGCAAGAGACAGCATTGCATAAAGATTCAGAGAAAGATGGGCTTTTTGGAATCCCCGCTTTTCTCGATCAGCTTATTCCATCCTTGCAAGCGGATGTAGCCGAGGCGGACCGATTGTCAGCCTTTGATGCCGTGCAGGCGATGGAAAAGCCGATTCCAGTCGCTAGACGCAAGCTAAGCGAGTCTCGGAAGATTATTGAGGTATTGGTGGATGCGAGAAAAAATCTCTTGGTCAAACTGCAAGAGATCGGCTCGAAGTTACGAGAAGCGAACTATTCAAGTCAATGGATTGGCATAAGCTTAGAGCAATTGTCGATTCGAGCCAATGAGTTGTTGCAGACCGCGACAGATCGTTCGATCGAAGGGGAGATTGTGCAGTTCCAAGAGCAGTTGGGTCAACTAGGTTCACAGGCAGAGACTGCTTATCAAATCGTTGAGCGAATCGAAAAAGATTTACGACCTAAGCTTTCTAATCTTCACAGTGAGAACGACTCTGTCCGAAAGAGTTTGGCACAAAGATTGAGTTTACCTGAGTCGCAGATACTTAATGAAAAGAACTTAGATCCTGATGATCATGCGCAGCGTGCGATGAAGAGTTGTGATGTAGCGCGAACCATGCTGAATGAAGGGAAAACGGAAGCCGCGTTATCAGCGATCCAGACTTCGGAAAATGAAATGGAAGGAGCGCATTCGATTCTCAATGCATCGACCGAAGCGGTTGATAGCTTCGAAGAACGCCGTAGGGACTGTGAAGATAATCGTCAGCAGATGATGCTTCTAGTGAGCAGTCTACAATCTCAAACAGTCGAACTGCAGCAACGCTATACTCCTTCCGCTTTCCGTTTAGGTTTATCTGGCTCAAGCAATTCAAATGTGGATGAAGAGGAAAACTCTAAGGCTGCAGATGCAACGGAAAGCAAAGAGTTCATCGGAGCCGTTGGTTCTACTGTGCCGGAGGTTTTGCGGCGGATTAATGAGCTAGGAAGTAAGGTAGCTACAGATATCCAAACCGCGGCGAATGAACTGCGCAGCGGCAGGATTCTGAGAGGTTCAGAGATTTTGAATCGATCGGCTCTCGCGGTAAAGTTTGGTAAACAGCAACTTGATCAAGTTGCAAATCATAATGAGAAGATCGATGCTTTGGATGTTGAGAATCGTGCTCAGTATGATCAAAGTGTCTTAAAGCTACAGGGTGTCTTTAGATCCAAGGAAGATCCACTGGTCACCAAAGAGACGCTAAATGAGATGGAGCAGGTGGCAGTCCGAGTACAGCGACTGAGATCGCAACTCACACCAGCTGTCGGTGGACTGCGAAATCCCTTTGCAATTAGCGAAGAATTAGCGAACGTTCACAAGGGTATTGAGCAGGTGGAAGCGATGGTGCAAGCGGATCACAATTGCCATGCGGAAGCGACTAGGGCGGTTAATGGGGCCGTTAAGCAAATGGAAGTAGCAAAAGGTTTGGTGCGGGAGACACAAACCGATCAGATCCCTGATAGCGCGCGGACCGGGCAGATCAATCGTATGATCATGGCGATGAATGGCAACGTTGTGCAGTTGGTCAATGAGCTACAAATGATCCACGGTGACTGGAAATCGCTGGATGAAAGAGCATCAAGATTGCAAACCGAAATCTATGCTGCTAGTCGTGAGTTAAAGGCTGAGTTGGAAGTTGCTCAAAGTGCATTGGAGGTATTCCAGCAAGCATCACGCACGGTTTTTCGAGCCCAGCAGTGGTCAGGTCCTTATGGTTTACGTATTACGGATTCTCCCGGTGTTGGTGAATTGGAGCGCGCTCGTGGCAGTTTGCAAGCTGGTAATTATGCCGCAGTTCTGGAAATCAGTAGAGTGGCCGCGGCTGCAGCCAGCAATGCATTGGAATTGATAGAACGTGAAGTAAGACGCCTAGAATTAGAAGCGCAACTGGCGAGGGAGCGAAAGCGACGTAGAGAGATGGAGTCCTGGACATCCTCGGGCGGAGGCTTCTTCGGTGGCGGCGGTAGCTTTGGCGGCGGATCGAGTTTCGGCAGTCGAGGAGGTTTCGGCGGTGGTGGTTCAAGCTTTGGAGGAGGTGGTTCAAGCTTTCGCGGCGGTGGTTCAAGTTCAGGAGGTAGTTCAGGCTTCAGTCGGTCAGGGTGGTAGGTCCTTACCACAGCGCAAAGATGATGGTTAAGTGCACCTCATCTGTTGATTAAGAAAGGAGCTATATCCTTGCCGTATACAGGGATTTCGATCTAATGAATCAGAGACTTTATCGTTGCAAGATTCGGTGCGGGGCGAAACCGTTAGCTTGGATAGTTAAGTCGCGTGTGCAAAGAAGATTTTCCGTAGTTCAACAATCAGCTGGCGCGCAGTACGTACTTGGTATGCACCGAAACTGAGTTGTCTATCGCATTTAGTTGCTATGAATTCGGTGAGGCTAGACTGAGCACGTTTCGTGATCATGGAGGCTAGCTCTTCGCAGTCATCTCGAGGTATCGGACAAAGTGTGATAGCGAGGGTGTTTGCAGCTTGGGATCTTTAGCAGCTTCATCCCAGCGGCGCAAGAGAATAGTCGACTGGAAGAAAGGGCTATTTTCGAAGTCTTTTTTTTCCTCTGAATTCATCAAGCCCCCCTGTAGTTGCAAGCTTTGCATCGAGGGAGGACTGAGGTGTTCTAGGTAGTTCGGGTCTGTTGTGCAGAGGTATCGTTTTGCCGTGACATGCAAGCGTACCGGTTCCACAACTTCATTGGGAAAGCGATCTCGAAGCCAAGCCGCAGCGAGATTTTCGTGAGCATCATCGATGCCATGGTCTGGGGCATCTTCGGGGAGGTCGTGTAGGAGATGTCCGATATCATGCAGTAGAGCGGCGGCAATCAACGCGGGTGCAGCACTGGTTTGTTCTGCGAAATTTGCCGCTTGGAGAGCATGTTGCAGTTGGCTCACGTCTTCGCCACCGTATCGGGAGTTTCCTCTTTGTTGGAACATAGATACGATCTGGTCGACGGTTGTATTCGGCATATTTAAAAATCTTCGTTACAAACAAAGCTGGATGAAAGCTAAAGTTGGCGTGGTGATTTGATACTGGGAAGGTGGCTTCGACTCTTGTACCAAAATTAATCGACGAGATCTAATTTTGCAATTAACTCAATTTTGCTTGTCTGTTAGGAAAGTAGTTTTCACGGAGTTTTCATCGAAGAGAAGAGTCTACGATGAGGTTTTAATGCTTTGGTTCCGTTAGATTATGGGTGATCTAGAGGGCGAATTGCGCGAGGTTCGTTGGAAGTGAATGTCGTGCACCGATTCCAGATCTGCATAAAGTGTTATTCGCAGATTGTTAGGAAAGCGATTGTTGTAAGAAATGCTTTTGGAACAGCTAGTGCTGGTTAAGTGGTAGAAAAAAGCGGTTAGGGACCTATGGTGAATGTAGCTGATAGCGACTTAAACGGCCGATCGTTATTTCGGTTAATGCATTCGCCTTGGGTATCTTCTATTTGGGCGATCATCGCTGCCTTCGGCACTTATTTTTGCATGTATGCCTTTCGAAAGCCATTCACGGCAGCTTCGTATACATGGTCCGTTGATATCGGTAATTGGCTAGTGCTTGATGGGAAGATGATCTACGTCTCGAGTCAGGTCATCGGCTATACTGTATCGAAATTCATCGGCATTAAAGTGATTGCTGAGATGCGGGCGGAGCGTCGGGCGATGGCAATTTTATGGCTCATTGGCCTTGCCGAAGTAGCACTTCTGTTTTTTGGATTAGTACCAGCGCCCTGGAATTTTGTTTTCCTTTTTCTGAATGGTTTGCCACTTGGAATGGTTTTTGGTTTGGTATTAGGATTTCTGGAGGGGCGGCGAGTCACGGAAGCTTGGACGGCAGGGCTTTGCGCGAGCTTTATTCTGGCTGACGGTGTCACCAAGAGTGTGGGATCATGGTTATTAACGTTGGGTGTCTCTGTTTACTGGATGCCATTTTGTGCGGGTGCTCTTTTTGCTTTACCACTGTTGATATGCGTGTGGATGCTGGGGCATATTCCGAAGCCAAGCGATGCTGATATTGAAGCTAGAACTGAGCGGGTTCCTATGAATGGTGCTCAACGGCGCGAGTTCTTTGGACGTTATATTTTCGGGTTATCGTTGCTGGTAGTCATGTATTTAATGGTGACGATCCTCCGAAGTATGCGAGCTGATTTCGCGAAGGAGTTGTGGGAAGGATTAGGTTACCAAGTAGTGCCGAGTATGTTTACCTATTCGGAGATGATTGTCGCGACTGGAGTGATGGTGATTAATGGGTCGGCGATTGCGATATCCGATAACCGAAGAGGCTTTTCTTTTTCGATGTGTGTGGCGTTGACAGGCTTGGTGTTAGTCGCGCTCGCCTTACTGGGGCGCGCCACGGCAGGTTTAGACGGATTCTGGTTTATGGTGTGTTTGGGACTGGGACTCTATATGCCGTATGTGGCGGTGCATACAACGGTATTTGAGAGATTCATAGCGATGACTCGCGATAAAGGTAACATCGGTTACTTACTATACGTAGCGGATGCTATTGGATACTTAGGTTATGTTGCAGTTATGTTCGGTAAAGGAGGTGTTTCCAAGGATATCGACTATATGACCTTCTTCACCAACTTGGCATGGATAATCGTTTTTATTGGGATTCTATGCGTGATTCTGAGCTGGTACTCGCTGATGTCGAAGACGAAAGCAAGCCCTGTCAGTGGTGAAAGCGTAAGTTAAAATAACGGGGGTAAGCTGGAATCTTGGCTGAGTGAGGGCGAAGCTAGGGGCTGCGTTTAATTCGGATCATAAAAGGAAGTGCAAGTGTTTTCGCGAGCAATGATCTTTGAAGGGCCAGGGCAGCCACTGGTGTTGAGGGAATTACCAATACGATCTCTGGTTACTGATGAGGTTCTGGTACGAGTTACGGCAGCGACATTATGCGGAAGTGATCTGCACACGATTTCCGGGCGTCGAAAGGTAGCTTGTCCAACGATACTCGGACATGAGATCATCGGTAGGATTGAATGCTTTGGAGCAGAACACTCGCGAAGGGATTTTCATGGACGGGAGTTGCGAATAGGTGATCGTGTTACTTGGGCGATCGTTGCGAACTGCGGTAAGTGTTTTTTCTGTTTAAACGAATTACCGCAAAAATGCTCACACGGGGTCAAGTATGGGCATGAGTCTATTGAAGTGCATGGCAGTTTGACCGGCGGGCTTGCTGAGCATGTAATCCTTGCACCTAAGACATCCATTTTTAAATTGCCAGAGGAACTTTCAGACGAGGTAGCTTGTCCTGCCAATTGCGCAACGGCCACGATAGCAGCTGCTTTTGGTGCTACCTTCACGCTGCGCGACACGTATAGTCGTTATCGACTTGGTAGTGGCGTCGATCAGGATGTGCTCTGCAGTGTATGCGAGAGCCGGCCGCTGAGTGGCAGATATATCCTTGTGATTGGTGGTGGGATGTTAGGTGCTACAGCTTGTGCGATGTCAAAGTGGCTTGGAGCGTCCAAGGTCGTTTGTGTCGAGCCGGTCGAAGAACGAAGGCGATTGGTGGAGCAGTTTGGCGCAGATGTCGCTGTCGCTCCACAGGAAATGGTCGATAGCGTTTTATCCATACGCGGAATCGGATTCGATATCGCGGTTGAAGTATCGGGTGTAACCGATGCGATGGAGGAGGCGATCAGGGCTTTACGAGTAGGTGGCGAAATGATTCTGGTTGGTGCGGTATTTCCAGTACCCGTTTTAAATTTACTACCAGAGCAAGTCGTCCGTCGGATGCTGACGTTGCAAGGTTTGCACAACTATGCACCGAGAGATTTGGCGATGGCCTTGCACTTCTTAAACGCGAGCAACGAATCGCCCTTTAGGAAAATGGTATCGCATTGGTTACCATTAGAGAAAGCAGATGAGGCTGTAGAAATCGCTGGGCGATTACGGGTACCGAGGGTGGGTGTGCGGATACTTGGGAAATGATGAATGGTGTGTCGCTAAGCTGTTGGATACTGTGGGAGTAGCGATCGAACTTTTGTGTCAAGTGAGAAGTAGATGGTATATCGAGTCGTCAACGCTATTCACCTAGCTCTGTATGTTTTGGTCATCATGTTCTTGTTAGGTCAGTCCGGCACGGGAGCTTGTCAGCCCGCTGTGTCGTTTCGCGAATTGGTTAAAAAGAGTGAAGGTTCGGACGAACTTCTGAGGGATCTGCTGAATCAGGCTGGTTTAACAGCATCCAGTAATCGAGAGGATGTTGAAGCGATTGCTGAAAGATTGGAAGGGATCCGTTTCGAATCATTGTTGCAAAGCGAAAAGGTCAGAGCGGATTACGTCACCCTGATCTCTGTTGTATTCCCTCTTTTGCAAGTTGATGAAAGTAAGAGAATCGATGATGACCTGCGGGCGAGAGTCGAGAAGCATCTTGAAAAAGTATTTCGAGCATCCTTGGTGGAGTCGAAAGATAACTACAAGATTGTTGATAATGCATCGATGAGCACATTGAGTCTTCTGTTCGAGATGAACAGAAACGTTGCCACCACATTGATGTTGGAAGGGATGCATAGTGAAGGGGTGAGTGATAGTGATCGTTGGGAAGTGATTCTCGCCAAGTTCGACGAGACAGATCCGCGATATGAGGAATTGCTGGAGTTATGTCGCACGGAGTTGCCAAAAGGTAAGGTTACGATCGAGATTGCAGCAGCGGCCAATCATCGATTGTTAGAGAATGATAATTTCGTTCATCCATTGGATTGTCAGGCGGGGTTAGATCGAATCAAGGAGTGGCTTGATGAGAAGCTACCCGAGGATTTGAAAGAATATGGTGCGCCTACTGTGGCAACGGTGAGTTTAGCATTTATCAAGAGTTCGAAGTGGAGAGAGTTGCTAGATTTGGCCTCGAGGCATAGCGACTGGAGTGTGCGAGCTGAGGCGGGGTGGGTTGGTGGGCTAAGGGGTGAAGCAGCAGGTGTCAATTTGCTGGTTGAGATGGCTGGTGATGTTCGATACAGCGACAAAGCGGTGAGGTATTTAGAAGAGCTAGGATTACAAGGAAAGGTTCCTGAGGAAGTGAAGGAGCCGGATTTTGCGGCGCGCGCGGAGATGGCTGGATGGTTGGGGCATCCGAGCGAGTTGGGGCGTCCGCCTGATGAAGTTACGATTATTGACAAACGCAAAATGAAATGGCCGTTAGAAGATGAGGCTGTGGAAGTTTATCTACTACGTTATGAGGTAAAGGATTTAAAAGATTCGAAGACGGAGATTGGAGTAGGTTTGGTGGGACCGATGACGTTCTGTCACTTTGGTTTGAAGATGGAGGAGAGGCCGTTTGAGGATATCTATGGAATTCATGTTTATCGTGAATTGGAGGCGTATGGCATGGTCGAGGATGTTGATGTGAATGAGGTGCCTGGATCGCTCGATTATCTTTTGAAAAGTTGGAAAGGAGAGGCGTTGAGCGATGTAAAGATATTGGGTGCATGTCGGTTATCGCCGGCGATTGAGTATCCTCGGAAATTGATTGCGTTTGCTTCGGCGAGGAAGATGGGTGAGGATGGCTGGGTGGTGCTCGATGGGCCTCGCAGTACCTGGTATCCGAAGGCTAAGCAGCCGACGAATGTAGCGGAAAGTGCCGTTTTGATGTTGCATGTTGGTCGTCAGATTTTGGGACTTTGAGGCGTGATGAAGGTGATTGACATTAGTCGCCGAATGTTTGAGGAAGTTCAGTAAATCATCGCGGCATTTGATAGGCTTTGTGTCGTTTATTGGTTTGACATTCTGTATTGAGCGGGATCAGGGCGATTACGCCATGCTAGGTAATATGCGAAACTTAGACACTGCATTCTGAGCGTTGGTTGATGGACGACTGAGCTCGTTATGCTAAGCCAGGAGTCAGTCGCATGTCAAAGTCGTCGAAACCTTCTATAAGTATCCAACCTCACTTCGAAGATCTTACTGATCCTCGCACTCGAAAGGTTGTCTATCCGCTCATTAATGTTGTTGCTATCGCGATCTGTGCCGTGATCTGTGGTGCGGATGATTTTGTCGCGATTGCTAACTTTGGAAGGAACAAGAAGGCTTGGTTCGAAAAGTTTTTGGATTTGCGAGCTGGGATACCGTCGCATGATCGATTCAACGCCATCTTTGCAGTCATCAAACCGGCCGAATTTGAAAAGTATTTACTCAGCTGGATTACCGATCTTCAGGAAATTACCCATGGGCAAGTGATCGCGATTGACGGGAAAACGCTAAGGCGAAGTTTCGATACCGCCAACAGTAAATCGGCAATTCATATGATTAGCGCCTGGGCAACTGCCAACAGTATCTGCCGTGGACAAACCGTCGTAGACTCAAAAAGCAACGAGATTACAGCCATTCCAAAACTACTGGAAATCCCTGAATTAGCAGGCAGTTTGGTGACGATCGATGCCATGGGATGCCAAACTGAAATCGCTCAGAAGATTGTCGACAAAGAAGCGGATTACTGCCTTGCGGTGAAAGGAAATCAACCGAAGTTACACCAAGGTATTGAAGAGTTTTTCAAGACACACTCAGAAGATGACTTCAAGCAAGTAAAGGTACGTCGCTACGAGACTCACGAACAAGAGCATGGCCGAGAAGACAGTCGTTGGTATGTCATCTGCCCATTACCCAAAGATCTTCC
>JBEGUT010000111.1:0-9319 GCA_041178745.1 Planctomycetota bacterium
GTGGTCATTACAACCCATTGCAGTTAGTACCCCACCAACAGTTTTAGCGACTCGAAGCACAGCCAATTACATCGATGCCTTCATCTTATCTGAGTTGGAGAAAAAACAGTGGCAACCCGCTCCGACTGCTTCCCGGGAGGTTTTGTTACGTCGACTTTATTGGGATCTGTTGGGGTTAGCTCCATCGATGGAGGATGTTGCTGATTTTGTTACCGATAAGCAGCCCGACGCTTACGAAAGGCGAGTCGAAAAGCTTTTGTCATCACCACAATTCGGCGTCCGCTGGGGGCGTTATTGGTTGGACCTAGTGCGTTATGCAGATACATCGGGTTACGAACGCGACCAGGAGAAAACTTTTGCTTGGAAGTATCGAGATTGGGTGGTGCGAGCGATCAACGACGATCTTCCCTACGATCAATTTGTACGATGGCAGTTGGCAGGGGATGAAGCGGCGCGAGCAAGTAAGTCCGTTCCGCAGGATGATGCGATTATCGCGACAGGTTTCCTGCGATTGGGAACTTGGAACGATGAACCGAATGATCCGAAAGACTACGTCTATGAACGTTTGGAGGATCTTGTCAACGCAACCAGCAATGCGTTTTTAGGTTTGACGGTTAAATGCGCTCGTTGTCATGATCATAAATTCGATCCGATTTCCCAAGTCGACTACTATCGACTCGGTTCTGTGTTTTGGGCCGGACCGATCGCCAATCGCAATAGTCAATGGCTAGGTGGACCGAGCAGCGAAGAATTGCCTGGAGAGTATCTTGCATGGACAGACCTTTCAAGCCAGCCATCTCCGCTTAGGCGATTACGCAAAGGTGAGACCAATCAACCGCTTGAAGCGGTGGAGCCTGCAACGCTTAGTTTTGTGCCAGCACTTCAACGAGACATGAGCCCACCATCCCCGGACTCCACGACATCGCAGCGACGATCTCAGTTGGCGGATTGGTTGTTGGATAAAGATCATCCGTTGACCGCTCGTGTCATTGTGAATCGAATCTGGCAATTTCACTTCGGGGAGGGATTGGTCCGTTCGCCCAGCAATTGGGGTTTTACAGGCGAAATGCCGACTCATCCAGAATTACTAGATTTTCTTGCTGGCCGACTCCTTTATTCCGGTTGGAGTTTGAAACGAATTCATCGTGAAATTCTGTTGTCTGAGACGTATCGTCAAGCGTCTACACATCGAATGACTCACCAGTATGAACAGGCCGATGCGGGAAATCGATTGTGGTGGCGCAATAATTTGAGAAGGACTGATGCCGAATCGCTCAGGGATCGTCTGCTGCAGTCAACGGGCGAATTGGATTTGAGATTGGGAGGGCCCGGCTTCCGGCCACCGCTGCCTAAAGATGTACTCGATGGTTTATCAATGAAATCGAAAGCTTGGGTAGTCTCGAATCAATCAGAGCAGGTTCGAAGGAGTCTGTATCTCTACTCGCAGCGGAGTCTTGCAGTTCCTTTGATGAACACCTTTGACGCATGTGATTCAACGCAGCCGTGTGCAAAGCGAGATACAACAACGGTTGCTCCGCAGGCGTTAGCGTTACTCAATAACTCCTTGGTCGTTAAGCCATGCGAGGCTCTCGCGCAGCAGGTTCGGCAGAAGCACGACGATCTTAAGCAGCAAGTGATTGCGATTTGGGAAAAGATGTTGCGGCGCGAGCCTCAAGTTGATGAATTGCAGCAAGCTATTGATTTTGTTTCGCATCAGGAGATACGGTTTACGGAGTCGATCAAGATGGGGAAAGAGTCCAACTCCAAAGCGGCAGAAGTAGATTCTTCGATTCGCGGTGTCCCTGTGTTGGCTGAATTTGACGCCTCGCGAAATGTCGACTATCAGTCGGGAAGTAAACTCATTTGGCGGGATAATTTGGCCGGTAATCTGGAGGCGAGTGTTCTGGATGTAAGCCAGATGCCCACATGGATTGCTTCTGAGGGAGATGAACCAGCCCATCTTCGCTTCGATGGTAAGGGGCGATTTTTAGTTTTGAATCGGACAGTACTCGAGAAGCCTGAGCTTACTTTTTTGGCAGTCGTTCGCGACCGTGGTGGCGAAGGGCATAGAGAGATTTTTTCAAATTGGAATGGAGCTGCGGGTAACTCGGTTACGTCCTTTTTTGTTGGACTAACGGGTGCAGGTCGCATCCGTGTCAGTGATGATTTTACAACGCAAAATGTATTGGGTGTGAAAGATCGTTGGCATGCACTCGCAGTGGTTTGCAGCGAAGAGAATGTCGAGGTTTATGTCGATGGGCAGTTACTGGAGCAGAAGGGAGTTGCCTTAACGCCTCGTGATTTAAGCGGTACTTATGTGATCGGCCAGCAAGGAAACATTCAGGGTGAATATTGGACTGGCGACATCGCTTGGATCAAAGTTTACGCTGAGCCGCTATTAGCTTCGCAGGTTCAAGTAGAATTGCTTCCTTGGTGTAAGAAGCTGGGCATCGCTGGCGAAGAGCCAGTTCCCGATGTCAGAATCTTATCTCTAGCTTCATTGGCTCAGGTACTCGCTGGGTCGAATGAATTTTTATATATCGATTAAGCTCAGTGGGTGGAAAACAGCTATGGCAACCGCTAGGACCGACAGCGATGGTCTTGCAAGAGATCCATTTCCTTGCCGCTCTACTCGACGTGAAATGCTTTGGCAAATGGGAGGTGGTTTTGCTGGAGTTGCTTTGGCGGGCATGCTGTCTCGCGACGGTTTCCGCGGTTCGCGTTTGCTGGGCGGTGAACGGATTGCGCACCAAACACTAGCGTCTCGCGCGGGACACTTTCCTGGGAAAGCGAAGAGCATCATTTTCTTGATGATGAACGGAGGTCCCAGTCAAGTTGACACGTTTGATCCAAAACCGATGTTGGAGAAATACGCGAATCAACGTCTGCCAGAGGATAAGAAATTTATTAACTCGGGTGGCCGTAAGATTGGTTTTTTGACACCGGCGATGCGACCTTTCAGGCCTGGTGGCAAATCTGGTTTGCCGATTTCTGATTACTTTCCTGAGGTTCGGAAACATGCAGACAAACTGGCGGTGATTCGATCTTGCCATACGGATAGCCATGCACACGGGTCAGCGCTAGTTGCGATGAATACAGGTAAGACCATTGTTGGTCGTCCAAGCTTAGGAAGCTGGGCTGTGTATGGATTGGGAACGGAGAATGAGAATTTACCTGGTTATGTCGTGATCCTGGATAAGCGAGGTGGTCCGATCAGTGGGCAGCCGAATTGGTCGAGCGGTTTTATACCAGCGACATTTCAGGGAACGCTATTTCGCAGCGATGCGGCCCCTGTGTTTGATTTGACTGCACCTCCGTATCGCACTAGCGAGATACAGCAAGAGCAACTTGGCCTACTGGATTGGATTAATAAGAAGCATGGTGCATCACGCGATGCAGTTTCTGAACTTGGCGCCCGAGCCCGAACTTATGAGCTGGCTTACCGCATGCAGGCGGAAGCCCCTGAGGCAGTCGATCTGTCTGATGAAAGTCAATTGACATTAGATGCATATGGGATAGGCAAGAAGCCGACGGATGAGTTTGGAAGAAACTGTTTGGTCGCGCGTCGTTTGGTAGAGCGTGGCGTGCGATTTGTGCAGTTGTATTCTGGGGGTGGGCACTTGGAGGAGACGTGGGATGCGCATACCGATGTCGAAAGAAATCATGGTCAGCATGCTGCTGAGGTAGATCAGCCGATCGCTGCTTTGTTGGAGGATTTGCAGCAGCGCGGATTACTTGACTCAACGCTGGTTATTTGGGGTGGCGAGTTTGGGCGAATGCCGTTCAGTGAAGGGGAAGGGGCGAAGGGGCGTAACCATAATCCGTATGGTTTTTCGATGTGGTTAGCAGGTGCTGGAGTGCGTGGGGGAATGACCTACGGGGCGACTGATGAGTTGGGATTTGAAGCTGTGGAGAACAAAGTTCATCTGCACGACTTACATGCGACGCTTCTGCACTTGATGGGGCTCGATCACGAGCTGCTGTCATTTTTCTACCAGGGGCGAGATGAGAGTTTAACCGACATTGGTGGGCGGGTTATTCAAGATATTTTGACCTAGCTGACATTCTTTTAGAGAACCTAGAGTCTAGGTGAAATTTTCGAGGTCTAGGTGAAAGCATCGGCTTGTGGTTCGATAGCGATAAACGTGTGGAAGATTGCATCGCCGATGCGATTCATCTTAGTCTGCATTTTATCGACGAATTCGTGTAACCCCTGGGCGATGATTTCTTCGACGCGCATGAAAGCGAGTTCATTTCGAAGTCTTCCCATGCGTTGTTCGGCCAGATTACAGAAGGAATCGACCGAGGAACCACTGATTGCATGTAGCGACATATTGGCGCTATCGATGCAATGCATCACGGCTCGTGGGAAGAAACGATCGAGAATTAAGAAACTGACGACCCGCTGCGGAGTGATTTGATGGTAGCGTTTTCGATACATTTCGAAACCGGAAACTGAATGCAAAAGCGCGGACCATTGAAGGTCATCAATAGGCGTTCCGATATCGTGGACGTAGGGTAGCAAGCGATAGTATTGGACATCGACCATTCGAGTTGTCTTGTCGGCGCGTTCGAGGTATCTGCCTAGTTGGGCAAAGTGCCATCCTTCGCCATGGGACATGGAAGCATCGAGGGTACCTTTGAACAGATGGCTAGACCATTTGATGTCGTTGAAAAACTCAAGTGGTGATTGCAAGACGGCAGAGGGATCTTTGGCAGCATCGCGGACTCGATAGTAGAACTGGTTGAGCAGTTCCCAGACTTCTGAAGGGATTGCATCGCGGACGCTGCGCGCATTTTCTCGCGCTGCTCGAAGACTTGCCAGGATAGAGCCGGAGTAATTCATGTCGAAGGTGAGGAAGTTCACGACGTTATCACGATTCGCGATACCGTAGTTTTCCTCAAACCATTTGCTGTCTCCTGTAGTGCTGACCAGTGGAAGCCACTGTTCGTTTTCGCGACCTGGAAGGTCGAGCATCACGGTGAAAGTGACCTCGATAAAGCGCGCAAGGTTTTCGACTCGCTCTACATAGCGGCTCATCCAGTAAATCGAATCGGCAACACGGCTAAGCATGGTCGGTTTAGTCTTCTGATGTTAGGTCGAAGCTATTGAGAACTTTTCAGGGAGCACGTCTCGATCCAATCACCCAAGTATCTTTGCTACCGCCTCCTTGCGAGGAATTGACAACGAGGGAACCTTTTTTGAGGGCGACTCTGGTTAATCCTCCTGGAAGCACGTAAACGTTTTCACCGTCATACAGAATGTAGGGGCGTAGGTCGACGTGGCGTCCTTCGAAGTGATCGCCGATCAAAGTGGGAACTCGCGAAAGCGAGAGGGTTGGTTGAGCGATGTAGTTTCGGGGATTGTCCTTGATTTTGGCGGCAAATTCATTGCGAAGTTCGGCGGTCGACTGTGGGCCTACGAGCATTCCGTAGCCTCCGGATTCACCAACCGCTTTAACGACGAGTTTATCAAGGTTGGCTAGAACGTACTTGAGGTCATCCGCTTTGTAGCAGAGGTAGGTGGGGACATTGGGGAGAAGAATTTCTTCACCTAGGTAATAGCGGATCATGTCAGGGACGAAGGCGTAGATCGCTTTATCGTCGGCAACGCCGGTTCCAGGAGCATTCGCCAGGGCAACATTTCCATTTCGGTAAGCGTCGATCAAACCGGGCACACCCAGGAGCGAGTCGGGTCGAAAATGTAAGGGATCCAGGAAGTCATCATCGATGCGCCGATAGATCACGTCAACTTTCTTGAAACCTTGGGTGGATCGCATGAATACGAAACCGTCTCGCACGGTGAGGTCGCGACCTTCGACCAGTTCAACGCCCATTTGTTGGGCGAGAAATGAATGTTCGTAGTAAGCGCTGTTAAAAACACCAGGTGTAAGAACAACGACCACAGGTTCGGTACCTGTTTTGGGTGAGAGGCTTTGCAGCAAGCGGAGCAAGCGACTCGGGTAGTCATCGACAGGGCGAACGTGGCACATATCGAATAGTGAAGGGAAGCTTCGTTTCATCACGAAACGATTTTGGAGTACGTAGGAGACACCGGAAGGGCATCGAAGATTGTCTTCTAGGACGTAAATTGTTCCATCGTCATCTCGGACCAAGTCGGTACCGGTGATGTGACACCATACATTTCGTGGCGGTGTCAGGCCGATGCATTGGGGGCGAGTTGCTTTGCAGGTTTGTAAAAGAAATTCTGGGACGATGCCTTCTTTTACGATTCGCTGTTCGCCGTAGATATCGCCGATGAAAAGATTCAGGGCTCGAATGCGTTGTCCGAGTCCTTTTTCAATGACGTCCCAATCTTGTGGCGAGACGATACGAGGGATGATGTCGAATGGAAATATTTTTTCGGTTCCGGCGGAATCGCCGTAGACATTGAATGTGATCCCCATGCGGAATAGAGAACGTTCGGCCGCCTCTTGACGGCGAATGAGTTCACCTGGGGGGAGATCGTTGATCTTGTGTACCAGCAGACCGGTACCTAGTCGGGGTTGGCCATTTTCGTCAATGATTTCATCATAAAACGCTTCTGGTGCGTAATCATGAAATGTTGGCGAGATGTTATGCCCTGAGGTTGCCGAATTGAGGGTTTGAGATTGGCTGGCAAAATTCATGCTGCATTGTGGTCCTATACTCCGCCGAAGTACCAAACGATCGAAATCTGCTCATTCCTACCCTTGCTGACAAGATAGTCATAGTTGGGAGGCATTGGCAAGAAGATTTCCCGAATTAGCCTCGCGGCCATTTAATGGGACGGCCTCCTAGAACATGAAAATGAAGATGAGGGACTTCTTGGCCGCCGTCTTCACGGCAATTTACGACGACTCGGTATCCACCCTCAGCAAAGCCGAGGTTTCTGGCAATTTTTTGGATCGTCAAATAGACATGACCGACGAGTAATTGATCATCGCTGGAGAGATCCTCCAGAGTTTCGATTTCCTTTTTAGGGACTACCAAGATATGGTACGGCGCCTTGGGCTGAATATCATTAAACGCTATGACCTGTTCATCTTCATAAACGATTGTCGCGGGGATTTCCCGACGGATAATCTTGGTAAAGATACAGTTTTCCATCCGAGTATCCTTTTACAATTCGGTGGTGAGAAGATCTTCTTTCCACCATGTATCAGCGATTCTTGAGTGAGACTCATCGGAGCGATTGCCATCTTCCGGTTCTTTAGAGTCGCTCCAGGGACCTTCTATCGACGGTTGATCCATTTCTTCTGCGTTGTACCAGAAGTGACGAATTGAGGGCTTGGTGCGTCGTCGGTTGTGGCGGACGTTTTGATAAACGTAAACTCCTGGTTCTTGTGGTTGTTCGGCAGTGGGTTGTGGTGCAGGGATGGGGGCCTGCACGATTTCTTGTACGACGGTCTCCTGGGTCTCGATGATTTGTTCAGCGACGGGAGCGGAGGGTTCCGAAACGATTTCATCGGGTTCAATTTCCAATTGCAGGGGAATAGCGATGGGCTCGTAGATTCGAGCCTCTCCTGGAACGCCCTGGGTTGGAAGGACACGCACTTGAACTCCGGTGTCGTAGAAAATTCGCATGATATGCTCATGGCAGGTGAACATGACAACTTGATGTCCCATATCGGCGAAGTCTCTCAGTACTCGGGCTGCGGCTGCTGCTCGATTGGCATCGAAGTTAACGAGCACGTCATCGAGTACCAGTGGAAGCATAACGCCTCGACGCGAGTAGGCTGAGGCGAGTGCTAAACGCAGAGCGATAAATACGGCTTCACGCGTTCCTCGACTCAGGACTTCTAGCGGGAGGGATTGACCTTGTGCGTTGTCGATGCGCAACGCATTTTTTCCTAGAGGAGTCCAGACGCGAACATACTTTCCATCGCTCAAAGCTTTGAGGAAACTTGATGCTTCGCGAAGGGTTTCTGGTTGCCGTTCGTTTTCATAAACTTCGCAAACCTTTTCAAGCATGAAAGTAGTTGCGGCAAGGGTTTGCCAGTGAGATGTGGTGGATTGCAACTGCTTCTCGATGCAGGCGAGTTCAAGTTTTGCTTCTGATAAACGTTTTTCCTGGGCGAGCGACTTCATTTCCTGTTGGAGTTCACCTTGTCGCTCCAGCAGTTGAGAGATTCTGTTTTCAGCTTGTTGTTGACGTTGCTGTAAAGCCTCCCAGCGTTTCTCCAATTCATCGCAACCAGGTCCTTCGAGCAAACGGCAGATAGTTTCGTAGGGGGCGACGGTTCCGATAATGGCGCGGATACGTTCGTCGGAGTCTTTTATCTGCTGGGCAATCTTTTCATGTTGCCGTTTCAGGTTGAGAGCTTCATCGAGTTGAGTTGGGCTTTCAACACCGAGTTCTGCGAGCAGAGATTGTCGAAGTCGAACAAACTTATCGCACGCTCGCTGTACCTGATGTTGTTGTTTAGCAAGGACATTATCTTGCTCTTTGAATTCTTTTCGTTGAGCGAGCAGATGTTTCTGGTCGCCGATTTGGAGTTGCAATTGCTGAATGAGCGCTAGCGGATCCAGTTGAGATAAGGCATCCGTTTTAGCAGGGTCTATCGCTTCGCGAATGGCGACAGCAGGTTTGACATCGTTGCCGGCGGGGCGATTTTTGTCGAAGCGTTGCTGAGGGTCTCGAGATTTAATATTTGAATTATCTTTTGTGGAAGATGAATCAGAGAGTGATATCTCGCGACTGGATGCATTGGCATCGCGGTTCGCGGAAGCTGAAACTTGCTTAACCAAGCCATCGAGGCGTTGAACGATGCCGAGAAGTTCCAGTTCACGCTGTTGCAATTCATCTTCTTGTGCCTTGAGTCGATTTCGACCCTGGATAAGGAGTTCGTAGCCTTCGGACATGATGCGAAGGGTTTTGGGCGAGATCCCTTCGGCAAGTCCCAGGGACTTTAGAGTTTTCTGCCATTCCTGTCGGGCGGCGCGAAGCGCGCGGGAAGTCTCATTCGCTTTTTTGCGATTCAGTTTCTGTCGTTGTCGAACAGCCAAATAATTGTGGTGCAAGGGAAGCAAGGATTCGAGTTCGGCTAAGTCGTCTTCGGCTTTTTGTAGTCGTAATTCGATGCCATCGTTTTGGACTGGGAGAGCTTTATCGAAATCATCGCGTTCCAGTTCGGCCTTTCGAATCTGTTTTACGACGGCTCCCAGTTGATCTTCACAGTCGTCGAGATCATTTACGGTATTTCGATCGGTGAGTTGTCGCCACATGTACCAGAAAAACAGTAAAAGCACTCCGGACAGCACCCAGAGTGTGCCTGTCGATTGATCTTGTTGGAAGAAGCCGGTGCCGAACCATTTACACACACCGCTGAGGATCAGG
>JBEGUT010000112.1:0-9317 GCA_041178745.1 Planctomycetota bacterium
TGATCTCTTGCTAGCAATCACTTATCTCGCGAGGGTTGCCGGATCATTGTTCCCGGCTTTCGTGACGCAGGAGAGTTGTTTGAAGGTTTACTAGGTACCAGTGGAGAAGTTCCCGATTGAGGGGAAGGTTTTACGGTGACGATGGGTTTAGAGTTGGTCGTCTCAGTGCTGGACGAGTTCTCTTGCCCAGGCACCGTCAAAGGACTGCTCAGCAAAGCGGGAGGATCGGTGGATGGAGATTGAATTGCAGACACAGTTCGGCCTGGCGAGGATGGTGTTGGATCTTGCGAGGCAATGTTACTCGGATTAATGGTCGAGTTTTGGGGTGTGGGAACAGCGGCTGGTTCGTTAGTCCCGCGATATCCTGAATCGGGCCACTGAAAAGGTTTGGGATTGTAGAGATCGCTCGCGAGGCCTTCGACTGCTACTGGTGTTCCTTCCGAACCAACAAGTCGATTTTGTTGAGTTGGCGAGGCATCAAAGCGATCGGCTTCAGGGAGCCAAGGTTGGATATCGGTCAGGGGGATGCCTTCCCCTTGAAATTGTTTGGTAATGCCCGGGCGTTCTTTCGAAGCACGGACCGCATCCTGCAACTTCATGGTGGGATCTGAGGCAGAGAATTCTTGAAGCAGCTGATTACCTTCCGCCGGACTTGGATAGGGATTGTTCACATCGGCCGTCGGCGTGACACGATTGCTGCCTCCAGCAAGGTTCGGCTTAGCCCCATTCTCACCTGGCTCAACCCAATGGATTGGTTCTGTTGCCAATTCTGGCTGAGTATTCCAACGCCAAAACGGAACGCTCATTCCGCCAATCAGGACAACGAGAATCCAAATGGAAACAACATTCTTCGAGCCGTTTTCTTCAGACATGTGCCGGCACTGATACCTAAAGACCGCTTGCCAGCTTCCATGAAGACAGAGCGGAAAACGTGAGCAAGCTTTAGTTCCGTCGAAGCCTGGCAGGTTTTCATGATGGAGCGATCTTTCTCACTATGAAATTGTTCGAGGTGCTATGCTCAATCAATCCATATCGAGAGAACGCTCCAGCGTCTTTGATTCGGCAGATCGCTCAAGGGAAATAAGCGAAGCGAGAAAAGTTCAGGTTATTCCTCGCAGGCAAAAAAGAAGGGCTGGGAAATCCCAGCCCGTTTCATGTTTTCGTAGTGTTAATCAACACTCTGCATGTCTTGCGAAAGAATGAATTCTTCGGAAAGTTCCGCTGCGGGCTCTGTCTCAAGAGCCCGCAGTCGTAATGGATCGCTCTAGTTTAGCTCTACTAGGCAGACTTGGCAGCTTCTTCTCGACCGACCAACCAGAGCAAGATGGGCGATGCGATGTAGATCGAGCTGAAGGTACCGACGATGATTCCAACCAAAAGTGAGAATGCAAAACCATGAATCCCTTCACCACCAAAAATGTACAGCAAGAGGATGCTGACGATCGTTGTGGCGGAAGTTAGCAGGGTTCGGCTAAGAGTTTGATTCACACTCAAGTTCACCATTTCCGAAGTCAATCGTGGGCTCTTACCTCGAACTTCACGGATTCGGTCAAACACCACGATTGTGTCGTTGAGCGAGTAACCGATGATCGTGAGGAACGATGCAACCATCGCTAAGTTGATCTTGAAATCCTCGATCATCAAGAACTTCAGTGGCCCAGCCAGCCAGTGGCTTAGTGCGACGATGCCAAGAGTAATCAGCACGTCGTGCAGCAAAGCGACCACGGCAGCCAAACCGAAGGCGATCTTCTGGAATCGGAACCAGATGTACGCTGCGATGAAGAACAAGCTGATCAATACAGCTCCGATCGCTTTGCCTTGCATTTCATCAGCAACGGCAGGTCCCACTTCGCTGAGCGATAGGAACACAGGTTCATTCTTCAGTTGGCTCTGCAACCCGTCAACGACCTTGGTCGCTTGATCGCTTGGGAGGGATAGCGTGACATCCCAGCTGTCAAAGCCAGATGTTGATTCACGGTTCCAGCTTGGAGGAGCATTGGTTGGCTTCAGGCCGATTTGAGCTTCGACCAACGTGATGCCTTGCGACTTTGCTGCATCAATCAATTTGCGAGTTAGGTTTTGAACTTCGATCTTGGCGGATTGAGAACCCGTACTCGCTTTGAAGGTCAAAGTAATATCGCTCTTTACAACCGGTGCAGCAGGTGCAGCGGCTGGTGCTTCCCCGGGTGCTGCTGGAGTCACAGCAGCAGGCGTTTCTGTAGCGGGAGTTGCTGGAGGCGTTGGTTCTGCTGGAGCGTCAGCTGGCTTGGTCTCTGCGGGTGGAGTTTCAGCAGCGGGAGCCTCAGCAGGTTTGGTTTCTGCTGGTGGTGTAGCTGCATCTGCCTTGGGAGCTTCGGCTTGCGGTGCTTCATTTGCCGGGGCATCTCCCTTGGGAGCTTCCTCTTGTGGATTGTAGGAAACAAACCTTGCTGCACGTTTGGCTTCGTTGGGATTAGGCAAAGCGGGCTCGGATGTGTCGGAGGTCTTGCCATTGGTGCCAGCGCTGGCATCGACACGGAATGTTACCAAGCTTGGTCCACCTTCCTTCGCAAAACCATCGACCAACCGTTGCTTCAATTCGTTTTCGTCGAACAGTGATGTATCCAAGCGATAAACGGAACCATCAGCCATACCTTGAGCGGTCATTCGCGACAAGGTTTTGCTGATAGGAGCGTTGTTGGAATCCTTGTCAAAAATCTTGTTGGTCAATTGGCGAATCGAATCTTCAGAAGCGGCTTTGTCCAACTGGAACACGACGCTGGTACCGCCACGGAGATCTACGTCTAGGATGTCTTTGCCACGAGCAAATACTGCAACTAGTCCAATGCCGATCAAAACCGCAGATCCGATCAAACAGGCATTGCGAGCACCCATGAAATCGATATCGCGATCTCCAAGGAACTTTTTCTTCAACCAACCCACCAAGTCCGACATGCTGAGGTTGAGGAAACCGAATCGTTCTGCCAAATCGAACAAGAGGTGAGCGACATAAACTGCAGAAAACATACTGCAGAGAATACCAATGGTCAGCGTTACAGCGAAACCACGTACTTGGTCTGTACCTACGGCGTAGAGAACGATACCTGAGATAAGCGTAGTTAAGTTTGAGTCGACAATCGTGGTAAACGCTCGCTCGAATCCATTGCGAACTGCCAAGCGTTTGGTTGAACCTTTGGCAACTTCTTCACGCATACGCTCGAAGATAAGAACGTTAGCATCGACCGCCATACCGACCGATAGAACCAAACCTGCAAGACCAGGAAGGGTCAGCGGTTGTCGAATGGCGATCATGACCGCGAAGACGAGCAATGTATTCAGAAGCAGAGCGAGACAGGCGATGATGCCAGGGAAACGATAATAGAAAAGTACCATGAGCAAAGTTGCGAGCAAAGCTGCAATCGAAGCAGTTAGACCTTTGTTGATCGTATCGACACCCAAGATCGAACCAATTTGGTTTTGGCTGATGGGTTCTTTTCCAAGAACAGCTGGTAGCCGACCTGAGCGGAGGATGCTGACCATGAAGTCCACATCATCCTTAGTGAATCGACCTTCAATAATACCGTTGCTGCTGATCGGGCTGTTGAGCGAAGGAGCGGATAGCACGCGGCCATCTAGGATGATCGCCATGCGGCGTTTGAAGTTACCGTCGGGTTGGTTGGCGGCAGTTAGGGCAAGCAATCGCTGAGCACCACCGGTGTTCATGTTGAACGAAATCGCTGGAGCACCTTGTTGATCCAGTGTGCTCATCGCGCGAGAGAGGTCTTCACCGTTAACCATCGGGTACGGTTGTCCCGCTTTTTCCAAAGCGATCAAGACGTCGACATCTTTGATGTTTTGTGACGCTAGGTACCGTTCTACGGCATACTCACCTTCCAGCGGCGGAAACTCAAGAATCTGGCCCGAGAACGAATCGCGAGCGATGTCGGCCAAAATGTTTTCACGCAGTGGCTGGATCCCATCGTTACGAGCGGGTTCACGACCTACGGTGTACCAATGCCCGATGATCGTGCCTTCGGCGTTGCGTACATCGCGAGACACACGCATATTGCTGTCGGTACTTGTCGACTGTTGTCGGGCAGCTTGGATTACGTCTGCATGATCGCGAGAGTTAGCGACGATGCGGAATTGAAGCGTACCCGAGTTGGATACGAGACGTTTGATTTCATCAATTTCAAATTGATCGACGTTAGGAACTACTATTTCGATCTGCTTGGTTCCGTAAGGGCGAATCGATATTTCTTTTGTTCCAGCTGGATTGATACGTTCACCCAAGGCTCGGGCGACGTCTTGAGCGGCCACCGTAGAACGGTTGGTACCTAGAGCTGGCTCATTGGGGTCGATCGGCTGAGTCGATTCCGATTCGTCGATTTCGTAAAGCAGAATGGTTCCACCACGGATATCAACACCGTAGCGGAGTTGGCCGAACATCAATACCAACACGCTGGCAACGATCGCACCGATGGTGACACCAATCTTTGTGGCGTGCTTGGGCATGCGCCACCAACTTGCGATCGCGCTGCCGAGAAACAGAGGCACGACAAAGATCAGAAGGATCGCTCCGATCGCCATCAAGATGGTATTGAAGCCGTAAGATGAACCGTTTGCCGCGTTTGGTGCAGCAGTTTGTCCAAGGAGGGTCAAAGTATTAAGCATTGTTGCAATCATGAACTTTTCCGTTCGCTCCTGCGATTCCTGAAAAGTAGGAAAAGGCTAGTCTTTTTTGGTTTCGTCACCGATGACACGAACGATCGCATCTCGGTTGATGGTCATTTTTGTGTTGTTCGATTCATCGATTCGAATCGTGACGGTCGGGGAATCAGCATTCGCGTTGAGGATAACACCATGGATTCCGGACGAAGTCACGACATGATCATTTTTCTTCAGTGAACTGAGAGCGGCAGCGAGTTTTTTCTGCTGCTCTTTGGCTTGTCGCTGATTGGGAAGGATCACCATCACCCACAGCAACAGCATCGCAATCAAAAGAAAATTGAAAGGGTTAGCAAGAACGCGAGTCCAATCATCGCCGGCCGCTGGGGGCGCAGCCTCCTGAGCGAGGAGCCACAGATTGGGAACTGATTCTAGATAACGCATTTTAATTCTCTAGTTGGACGAATTGGTAAACGTCGGTAACCGGTTAACTCTTTCAGTTCAGTCTTAGCAGTGAACAGCAGAGGTTTTCTACCTTCTTTTTCTTTTGGTAACAGTTCGAAAGAACGTTTCCAAAGATAGGGTTTAATTCAGCTGATCCAAAGGAACGACCCAGCGGACGTCGAGTTCTTTTTCGACGCCTGCGTACCAATCAGCGAAGAGCGTTTCAGCATCTGTGAAAGCAATGCTTCGTGGACCGCTCTGCGTGGTATCAGCTACGAATCGTTTTTCAAGTTCAGCGACATCGGGCAAGAACTCAACTACCTTCACGGCATAAAAAGCCGTTTTAGGTGCATTGGAAACAACAACCGTCTGACCCGCGGAAGTAGCGAATACTTTCTCCATGAATTCAGGTCCAGCCGTATCAATTCCAGGTACATCGCTGAGGAATGGACGGAACTGCGGGTTGCTTGTCATCCAGGTGAACAGGGCTGGCTTGACCACCAAAGGCAATTGAGCTTCCCCCACAACACTCTTCCAAGCATCTTCGCCGGTAGCATCTTTGAGCTTTGCAGCAATGTCAGCAGCGTTGGCTTCAGCGAGCTTTTCGGCTTTGGCCTTCTTCCACGCATCGATAACTTCCTGGCGTACTTCATCGAGCTTCGGCACGAAAACGTTACGCGAGGCAGTTTTCCAAACAAGGAATTCGCTGATCTTGCCTGCGGTAAAATCGAAGTCGATGGTTCGAACAGGCTGGAACAATTGAAGATTATCGCTGAAAGCACGCTCGGCAAAACCTTCCCCGGATTGCAATCGACTGCGACCAAGCGGTGTTTGAATCATGGAGGTGATATCGTTCAAGCCAGTGGCTCGATACGGTAGAGCAGCTGCTTCTGCTAGTTTCTTGACATCAGGGCGAACTGGTTCTTTGGCCGATGCATCCTTCATTTCTTTTGCGGTTTGATAGACCAAGTATTCGCTGTAGTAGGTTTGCATGGGCTTTTCGACCGAATCAACGGCTGCTTGCATCTGCTGGCGAGCGGCAGCTAATACCATCGATCGAGCGACTTCTAGACGAACCTCTTCGAAAGGAATGATCTCATCAGCAGGGGCTGAAGTAGCTGCTGGAGTGGCGGCTGGTTCCTCGAGCATCGGAGGTTGTTCGACAGGTGGCGGTGCGGTCGTAGGAGTCGCGGCTGCGGCATCGACTGTAGGAGGCTGAGAGGCAGGAGTGGTTTCCGCTGCAGTCGCAGCCGGTTCAGCTGGTTTCTCATCTGCAGGTTTAGCCGCTGCAGCTTCTTGTTCATCTGGCTTAGCTGGAGCGTCGGCAGGTTCCTGGAAAGCGACCAAACGCGTACGCAGGGCTGAAGAGCTTGCGGGCAGCGAAGCGGCCTTCGGAGGATTATCGCCTTCCGGTTTGGCAGGAGCTTCAGGTGCTGCTGGAGTTTCTGCTGGCGGAGCTGGTGTCTCTGCTGCTGGTGCGTCAGCGGGCTTGTCTGCTGCTGGTTTATCCTCGGCTGGCTTGTCGCTAGGTGCAGGTTCAGCCGGTTTATCAGCCGGAGGAGTCGCTGCAGGAGTTTCAGGAGTTGCTGTCGGTTCGGGGTTCGTTTCAGGAGCGGGGGTAACTGGCGGCGCGGTGCCTGCGGCTGCCGAAGGACGACGATACTGACCTTGTTCAACGCGGCGTTGATATTCCGCCTTGATCTGATCTTCTGGAAGCTTGGCAACTTCGCGTTCGACAAATGGATCGATGGAAATTTCGACTACTTCCATGTCGGTCGCATAACGTTTTCGAAAGCCCGGTTCGGCAGAAGTAGGACTAGAGAACTGCTCTTTGTATTTTTCATACAGTTCTACGATCTCAGACTCCGAAGGTTGTTCGGATACTTTGGGTAAGTAATCGGAAACCAACGACGGAATCGCTTCGATGCGCACTTGGCGGTTGAGGCGTTCGAAGTATTGCCAATTCTGTCCAGGAGTCATGATGGGGCGAAGGCTGGAGTTGAGACCAGCCAATGAAGTGCGTTCCATTGTGAACGCAGCCAATTCATTCTTGAGTTGCTGGTAGAGTCGGAAGCGAGTGAGTTGTCCACCCGAAACCTTCTCCATTAAATCCTTGATTTCGGCATCGGTTAGTTTGCTGTTGATAAAGTCTTTAAGAAAACCGTCAACTGCTTGGTCATCGAAAACGATCCCGAGTTTTTTCGCTTTCTCTGCAAGCAATCGCGTACGAATTGCGGCGACTTCTGAAACAAAACCTGAGATACCAAGAGAGCGAATCTGATTATTCTGAAAATCGTAGGAGAATCCTGGAACGTTGGGCATCCCCTTTCGTTTGATCACTTCTTGAGCGATTTGGGACAAAAAATTGACGGTTTGACCTTGAGTCATCACCATGCGTGAAAGTTCATCGCGTCGAACTTCTCCACCACGCCACTGGACTACGCGCTGGCCTGCATCGCTGCTGCGGTACGCTTGATCGGACTGGTACATCTGCAAAGGGTAAGCGACAATGAACGAGAAAATGGCGACCAAAACCAAGATGGCCAATACCTCTCGCTGTCGGCGACGATAGAAATCAAAGCTCATCCGGCGATATCCTTACAGGGATTCCTTACGTGGGGTGTCCATCACCCGTTCGTAAAAGTGGTAATAGTCGGGATGTGTTCAGGTGAAAGGGGCCGATTGTAAGATGCTCCCCGTGGAAAGCAACGTCACTGTGCTCATTTCCACCCTCGTTACCGCTGTAATTTTCCGGACTTTTCCGTGGTCGGTCATTCTGGACCCTGCTCCGGGGCGAAAACAGGATTCGAGGCTCGACCTAAATTGCCGATTTTGAAAGCGAATTTTCTAGTGTAGTTGTTAGTAGCGTAGTATTTTGAAGCGTAGTTGTTTTGTGGTTTTTGGGCCTCTGGTCCCTCACTTAAGGCACCATGGACATCCTTGCGGTTCTTTGGAGGGGGTATTGCCTTTGCGGGGTTTCAACTCCTAGGATCGAGAGGCTGGTATGGTTTGCAGGTTTTATTCGCTGGGCTAAGCTACCTAGCTGGTGGCGGTTGTCTCGGTTAGGGAATGTTTTTCCTAGGGTAGCCCATAAGGGTAGCCAACCTTGGCGATTTGAATTGAAGAATAAATGTCGCGAGGTTCGAATTTCGTCACAAGCATTCAGGTTGTGAGCGATCGATCCTGTCAGCGATTGGCAGGGTCTTTAATCAGCTAGATTGATACTGGGCATTTGGGTCTTGAGACCGAGTCGGTCATAAGCGAGTCGGTTCTAAGACTGTCATGTTCCGAAGGCTGGTGGTGGTTGAAAAGTTTGTTGGTTACAGAATGTCGTTGATCCGCAAAGTTGCGGTCAGACTTTATTTTCGGTGTGGATGGGTGATAGGGAACTCATGAGCGATTCGCAAAAGAAATCTTTGGTCATTGTCGAATCACCTGCCAAAGCGCGTACGATTTCGAAGTTCTTGGGTAAGGATTACCAAGTGGAGGCCAGTATCGGCCACATTCGAGATTTGCCGCAGGGTGCCAAAGAAGTTCCCGAAAAGTTTCGTGGCGAGCCATGGGCTTATTTGGGAGTCAATGTGTCGGAGCAGTTCGAGCCGATTTACATTGTCCCACCCGACAAGAAAAAGCAGGTCACGAAGCTTAAAGACGCGTTAAAGAACGCCAAGGATCTCTATCTGGCGACCGACGAAGACCGCGAAGGAGAAGCGATTTCGTGGCATCTCCGAGAAGTTCTCAATCCAAAAGTTCCTGTTAAGCGACTGGTATTTCACGAGATCACGCGTGAAGCGATCGAGAATGCTCTGCACAATACGCGCATGATCGATGAAGGCTTGGTCAAGGCGCAGGAGACTCGGCGTATCGTCGACCGTTTGTATGGGTTCGACGTCAGTCAGTTGCTTTGGAAAAAAGTTGGTCCCAAGTTGTCGGCTGGTCGCGTGCAGAGTGTGGCAGTGCGATTGATCGTCCAGCGAGAGCGCGAGCGAATGGAATTTCGCTCGGCAACTTACTTCGATTTGCTAGGTACTTTCCGAACTGAACGTGGCCAGCGTTTTCAAGCGACGCTGGTTAGTGTTCATGGCAAAAAGGTTCCTAGCGGAAAAGATTTCGACAGCAAAACAGGTAAGATCAAAGACGCTTCGTTGTTGCTGCTTGATCAAAAGGGAGCAGATGAATTAGCACAGCGTTTGAAGGGTGCTGATCTCAAAGTCGTATCGGTCGAA
>JBEGUT010000113.1:0-9296 GCA_041178745.1 Planctomycetota bacterium
ACGGCCGCTGATGGATGTCGCAACCATGCAACCGACTAGAATAACCGCTGTAAAATCTTTGATTCGATACATTGCTTTTGCCGCTACTAGAATAAAACACGCTTCGCTCAACCACTTCTAGTGTAACGCAGTGGCGGCAGAGTTTTATATCTACTGCACTAGAAACATTCATTCTCTTACATTCTCTTAGCCGAGCCACCTCTTCTGGTGGCTCGGCCTCTTTTTGCAAAAGCTATTTGCCACACGACCGAGCCAACAGCTTCAGTTGGCAGGAATTAGCTACAAGAAAGAATGTTGATCGGAATGCAAGTAAAGTCACTTCGATGGAAATGCCCTACTGTAACCAAACGGCTGCAAACCCACACAGATTTCGATGTAGCAGGTTGCTCGAGAACGACTATCTGACCTGGCGACGAAATAGTTCTTCTTGGAATGTATTCCAAAAAGACATTTGCTGTTGATAATCGTCCACCATCATGTATCCCTTAAATCGCTCAATGTTCTCTATTTTGCGACCAACGAAATCAAGATAAGAAAAGCTTGTCGAGTTCATCGGATTGCGCCAATCTGCATCGCCGAGCTCGGCAGATCCGAGCCAGTTCCCTTGGGTATCAAACTTCCTGTTGGCATTCGATACCGCGGAAAACATTTGCAATGTAAGAATGCCGCGGTCCCTTTCGGATAGATTGGCCGTTGCTACTTCCCATGCTTCGCGAACAGATTTTGGAGTGTTGCTGTCAGGAAACCGAATCGAATTAGCGACACCAACACTTGTTAACCCATCCTTATCCGAATCCATTTGCGCATCAGGAGGCAATAACAGATTCATTGCTCCTTCATCAGATAGTTTGGATACGTCGATTGGGTCAGCCAAACTTTGCACTTGCTGGATTGCTCGCAGATCGCCCGTCGAAAGCGTCTTTAGATAATCTCGGGGATCAAGGTAGGCCTCGTTTCGATAGGCTTCGACGAGAATTTTTTTAAAATCCTGCTTTAAATCAGCCGACGTTTTATCCTCGCGAACACTTGGACTCCCTTCGCCAGCTACCAAGTTGTATCTTTGTGTTCCAACTTGATCGAACCAATGCTCCCATGCCGAGGCAACATCCTGCTCCAAGGAGCCCGTTGGGGATACGGGATCCACCGAGGAATAGCCAGAGCGACCCGAACGCTCGACGACTTCAGAAAATAGGCTCTGCAAATTCTCCTCTGGTGTTGGCAGTCTTTTTGCAACGCCAGAATTTGCAAATGGTCTAGCTACATTTAGATAGCTGGCTGCGGTTGTAAATGCCGAGATTGTATTCACAACAATTCACCTAAGCGATTTCATCCAGCTAATTCATTATTGCCCGCATCCTTCATCGACAGTAGCGACACTTATCCGCAAAGAAATCATTGGCGAAAAAACAATTGACACACGAAAACTCGTTATGCTAGCCTTTCCGCGACTGCTCCGCGAACATCCATTTCGAACTCAATGTTTACAACCGGCGGCCGACTGAACAACCATGTGATTGCAGGAAGATTGCCGCCGAGATGCGCGAATTCATCCTGCATCAGAAAACCGATATCGTGCACGGTATAAGCTTGGATATAAGCGGCATCATCCCAGCTGTAACCCAAAGCGATCAACCTTCGCTCCATTTCGCGAAGTACGGCTCTCGCCTTATCGCGAAGAGCGCTTTGACTTGTTTCACCTAAACGAACGATCGTTTCTTTGTAACTTCCCTTTCCCTCGATGGCTTCGCCGCTCCCGGCGATGATGAATCCGGATCCACGCTCTTCCTTGTTACTGATTGCGGTATACGAAAAAGCGTACATGACCGGCTCTTTAGGCTTTGCGAATTCCGGGCAGATATTCGTGCGGGCTACTGGATTCTCTTCATTGCGAAAGATCCCCCACCGCTCCAGAGTTCCAACGTAATCTCTATTGAACGAACGAAATCCATCTTCAGTAAACGGCTCCGGTGACCTGAGTTCGCACGCACAAAAAGCAGTCACGCTGCGACCTATCGACTCGAGAAAACGTTCGGCCGCAGCGAACCCTTCGATGATCGGCAACGGCCGGCGAAAACGGACACGCTCCAATTGAAATCCTGGTTCAGCAGCAACACCTGCCGAGTACTGAAATACTCCAGGGATGTATCGATACCCACCCGCTTCGAAAACCTTTGTCTCAGCCATAACTTGTAGCCACCACCCTTCTTAAACACGAGTCTGAAAAGCTAAATTGAGAGTATGCATTTTCCAACGCAACAACTCGTCAACATCTTAACGAAATGAACTTTTATTAATGCCGATTCGATGAGCCTTGATCAGATCGATCTCTACGTCACTTAATAAGGTGATACTCACAGGGAAGTATCACGATTCCACCTTCAACGCTTCCTCCATCTCCCGCCGCTTAGCTGCAATTTGCAGCGCTGCGATTGTGTCATAACTCAAGTGAATCGCAATCGCCGGCAGAACAGACTCGGTGGCCCACACGACCGTATGCAGCATGACTGCCATGAAAAACATCATCACCATGACCTTCCATCCCTGGATCCAATGAATCAACGCAAACGCGACACAACTAATAAATGCAGATATCCAAACACTACCGAGTGAGTAATTGAGAATTGCCCAGCAAACACCTCGATACGCGAACTCTACAGCAATACTCCCCACGACAATAATTAAGCTTTTAAGAAACCATTGCGCTGGCGTACTGGGTACCAGCGAAAAAACGATAGAACGCTGCGTCTCTTTTTCGGATCGCCACAACCTGAGAACGCTTCGTAGCATGAACGACAAGGAAATGCCAAAAAGAATCAGCATTAAGGCAGAGAGCAAAGATCTGGGTAAATCCAAGAAACCGAAATCAAATCCTTGTCCAACAAGGCAAGACAAGACGAGCAAGACAATAGATTGAAAAAGTGTATTGAACCACACTCTATTTCGATTTTTGGCCGAAATGAGCGGCGGCTGTTCATCTCCCTGCTTACCGCGTCTAGCATCGGCGCGTGAAGCACCATAGATCACCAATAAAGGCAACCACACCAGCGTGTAAAATAAAAAGAAGAGGGATGGAGTACCGGGCAAGTTCACTTCTACTATCCATCGCCTCCAGCGTTCAGAAAGTCAGATTTACAAACAGTAACAAGCCCTATCAACTAAATCACTTTTTCGAAAGACGTAGATTCTCGAACCAGTAAAGCCCGGACTTTCCTGGCGCGACTAAATCCAAGTCCCCATCGCCATCAAGATCCGCCACGGCCATCTGCAATCCTGTACCCGCCGATCCGCGGCGGAAATCCTTAAGCGCATCGCGCTGTTCTGGATTCAGGGGGGCAGCAGGTGCCGGTTCGCCACGATAGACAACTTGCTTCACCCAAACCGATTTACTGCGATCGTATTTGTAGATATGCACACATGGTTCATCGGTCGCACCTTTCTCACTGGCGTGTGCATAAATTCTTTTGCCCGTTGCAAACTCTAGTTGACCATCGCCATCGAAGTCACCTAAATGCAACGCGTGAACTTGCGAGAATGTGTTGTCGATATCTTCCTTTGTCCAAATGCGATTCCCCTTTTCATCTTTACTTTGCTTAAGACAATGCAGACCGAAGTCATGCCCCATGCCCCATACGACATCCGTATCACCATCGCCATCAAAGTCATGGCCCAGTATCTCAATACTCGCTGTTCCCAATGAAAATTCAGCATGGTAAGTCCATTCTTCGGATCGGTTCTTCGGTTGCTCGTACCATCCTTTGGGGGCGATGATATCGATTCGACCATCTTGATTAATATCACCATGGCCAACACCGTGACCTGCGCCGGCCGGTGATAACTGTTTCATTTTCCATTCGACCGTAGGCTTCTTCGATACCAATTCATAGAAGCTGACCTGTCCTCCCACATTGGGCAAAAATACAGGCGTCCCATCGCCGTATAAATTCAACAAATAGCCAGTCTCCATAGAGCCAGGCGTATCAATCAAATGTTCGGCCCAGGGCGATACCGGATCCTTGGGTTGCTCTAGCCAGGCGATCTTTTTACTGAAGTAAGCACATGTAACGATATCGATTCTTCCATCGTCGTTCACATCAAGCGGTGCATCGGCGAAATCTTCGTGATACTGAGGATTGGTTCCGCGCGGTACCTCGCGAACTTTATGTGCAGTCCAATCAGGAGCGGCGTACCAAGAGTCGCCGGAAAAAATATCCAAATCACCATCTTTGTCAAAATCCGCTACGCCAACCGCTTCGAAAGGAGACAAGTCATTGACTGAATGTTTCTTCCACCCCGTTACGGTGAAAGGCTCTTGTCCATTGGCACAGAAACCACAAAAAATAGCCAACATTGTCAATATCGAAATTGAAACACGCACGAGTCGGACCCCACAAAAAAGAACGCGTAGTACTCCACGAGCATTGTACTATGTCGAAACATGAAGCGTTACTGCGAAACAGAAAACAACACAAACTGTCCCTATCAAGGGGATCTCATCAGGACTCCATAGCAGCAAGAGTTACCAAATTGACATGCGAAAGGAGATCGGGTCGCTAAATCCGGAAGTCTGTTACCGAGAGGATGAATCCCTCTCTCCTCTTACGAATAGCACGAACTGATCAGCAATGCTGCGATGCAAGCGACCACCAAAACGATACTGAACCAACCAAAGATACGATTGACGGCGCCAGAACTCCAATTTCCCATAATCCTTGAATCACTTGCCAAAATCTGCAGGGCAATCAGGTGCAGTGGAAGCAATACGGCATTGAGTACTTGGCTAAAATACATAAAAGGCAGTAGCGGAATCGTTGGAATAGAAACAACACTGACCGCTCCCACCGTTAAGCCAACAAACGCTGCGTAGAAAAAATGAAAGTGTTTTGAATCGAGATCTAGTGATGCAGGAGCACCGATTCCCTCGGCAATCGAATAGGCTGTCGCAAGTGGAACAACGGCAGCGGCCAGCAGCGATGCTCCCAACAAGCCAGCTCCAAAAAGCAAAGTCGCAAATGAGCCTGCTAGAGGCTTTAGCGATAGGGCAACATCCTTGGCATCTTCAACACGAATTCCGTTGGGATGCAGTGTGGCCGCGCAGGCTACAGCAATCGATAACCCAATAACTCCAGTCAACAATGAACCAATGATGACATCGACTCGTTCGAGCTTCAGTTCAGTAACCTTGATCTTCTTATCGACTGCATACGACTGAATGAACGCTAACCCCCAGGGCGCAAGAGTTGTCCCCAATGTAGCGGAGATCGCCAGCCAGCCCGTTGAGTCGGTAGGTAGATTGGGCGTAATCGAATTTCGCACAACAAGGCCCCAGTCTGGCCCCGCTAGAATCCCGTCAATGACATAGAGCGCAAGAGTGGATGAGATAACCAACAAGATTGTTTCTATGCGTCGAAACGAACCTAGAATCACCACGAGTGAAATCAGTAAACCTGCTAAAGGAGTGCTTACCCAAGTTGGTATTCCGATCAACGAGGCGGCGGCCGATATCCCCGCATACTCGGCGCAGATCGTTCCAAAGTTTGCAAAGAGCAATCCAATCAAAGCAACATAGCCACAAGCTCTACCCCATCGTTCGCGTATAACTGCAACGAAGCCTTTTCCGGTTGCCGCTCCTAAACGCACAGCAGCAAGATGAAAATAGACCAATAACAAAGTCGATAACGGGATTACCCAGAGAAATCGATAACCATGCTGAGCCCCGAGAGTCGAATAGGTAGCAATGCCAGCTGGATCATCATCGGACAGCCCTGCCAGGAGGCCAGGCCCAAGGACAGCAAGGAAAGCCCATAAGACACTCCGCCCTTCCGTACGTGACTGCGCATAACGTCTCGAGACACCTCGTCGCACATGCGACACAAGCTGCTTATGTCTCTTTTGCTCTCGACTCTTATGCCGCCTTTTCACCAAAACATATACCTTCCGATAATAATCATCTTTACTGGGCAATTATGACTGGGCAATTATGACTGGGCAATTATGACTAGGAAGTGAATTTACCACGCAACTCTCGCCCACGACCAGATAGAGTCGGTTCGCCATGGAACCGTGATGACCAACGCTGTAACTAGACAAGTGTCGCATCCATTGCGTTATCGCACTTACCTATCTCCCCAGCGTGAAGTTGATTGTAACACAACACCACGATCGGCAATGATCAAGAAAAAACGAACGCGAGATTCGAGAGAAGAAAACGATCATCACGTTTCCCAGGGCACTTTCAATCAGTCTGACTGCCGCGATCTGCGATTAGGCTAGCGGGATAAGTCGGATCTGGTGCTCCCTTTCAAGATGACTCCAACTGACGAGTCGTTCTCTCAACTTCTGAGTATTGAATCCGTTAAAGCTGTCGCTTGCGAGTCATTAATAGAAACAACTTAGTGATTATCCCATCCAGCCCGACTCTCATGCGAACAATCAATTGCGGTCGAGCAAGGCGCGATGCGAGTTGAACCTTTACAATAGGTTTTCTTGGCGTTAGTCCATGGTCTCGCCAAGAAGTAATGATCGTCTCGTTTTTCCTGAAAGAAATGGCCTGTAAGAAAGAACGACATTTGCCTCTTTTCGGAAAAGCAGGGCCCTGTGAAAACGGGTAAAGGGGGAGGTCTTTAGTCAACGAATTTAGGGAAAAGGAAGCCCGAAATATCATTGTTTACCCAGTTTTTTTGCCTCCAAGAATTCAATAAATTGGGTTCCCACAAGAGCGTCGGTTTAGGTTACTATATGGCAACCTTAGCCGGACTGTTCCAGGCAGTCTGAAAGCCAACCCACAAAACATTCGGCATTTTGCCCTCCCACAGGAGATTGGAATGAGCCAACCTTCGTCGACATCATCGGAAGCGAGCATTGCGGTTCCCGCGGGTCATGTCAGTCCACCACCAGGAGAGTTCCTTGGGCATCCAAGTGCTCTTTGGATGTTGTTCTCGGCAGAGTTCTGGGAGAGATTCTGCTACTACGGTATGCGTGCGATTCTCGCTGTTTATGTCGCTGAGGCATTCTTTTCACACCTACCCGAAGCGGACGCGAAGTCGTCAGCATCATTGACCTATGGTGGTTTCACTTCATTAGTTTATGCAACAGGTATCTTTGGTGGCTTCATCGCAGACCGCTACCTCGGTTACCAACGTTCCATTTTGCTCGGTGGCTTTCTCATGGCCATGGGCATGTTCATGCTGCTCTCGCACAACATTACAGTCTTTTTACTCGGCCTGTCGGTGATGGTCGCCGGCAATGGTCTCTTTAAACCCAACATCTCTTCGATGATTGGCAAACTTTACGCTCCTGGCGATGCGCGACGCGACTCTGGTTTCACCATTTTTTACATGGGCATCAATGCGGGCGCTTTCTTTGCTCCGATTGTTTGTGCGACTTGGATCGGTGCGACCTTTGGGATGCAGTACGGCTTTTTAGCTGCTGGTATCGGTATGATCCTGGGCTTACTCGTCTTCCAAGCCCTGAAAGGTATGCTGGGAGAGGTCGGTAAAGCCCCAGTTGGCCGTGAAGGATTCGGGCCTGTCGCTGTGGTTTTCATTGGCGCTCTCGCCATTGTTCCCGTGGTCTTTTTTCTTTTGAGCCAGAGTGCGTTCCTTGGGTATGTTCTGATGCTAATGATGGCTGCGCTGTGCGTTTACTTCGCTATCAGCGGGATCAAGAGTGGGGACAAGGTGCAAATGCATCGCTACCTCGCGATGCTTATTCTCTTTTTCGCCAACATTCTCTTTTGGGCATTGTTCGAGCAAGCTGGTTCATCTCTAAACTTTCTGGCTCGGGACTATGTTAGTGCTCCATTCCGTTTTGAACTTTTCCAGAGTTTTAATGCTCTTTTCATTATCTTGCTTGCCCCGATCTTTGCAGCCTTTTGGCCATGGCTGGACAAACGCAATCTCAACCCCTCGATACCTCGCAAGTTTGCGATCGCATTGATTTCAGTGGGCCTTGGTTTCCTTGTTTTATATCTAGCTATAAAAGCAACCAATGAAGGTGAAAAACTCGCTTGGACCATACTCGGGTTAACGTACCTCATCCACACCGTTGCCGAATTGTGCCTCTCGCCGATCGGTCTCTCGATGGTCACGAAATTAGCAAAGCCTAAGGAAGTTGGACTCGCGATGGGTGGCTGGTTCTTATCAACCGCAATGGCCAACTACTTTGCTGGGGTTATCGCTTCGATTGCCTCCGGTGGTGGTGGCCATGGCGAAGAAGCAAGCTCGCTGGCTCAATACGGCGTGGTTTTCAATCAACTATGGTGGCTAGGTCTAATCATCGGTGGAATTTATTTCTTCACCGCTCCATGGGTCAACAAATTGATGCATGGCGTTAAGTGATTCGGAGTAAACGCCTCACATCTGCACGCGATTACTTGCATTCCTTTTGTTCAGGAGAAGGGTGAGATGTCCGATACCAACAGGCCAGAGGAAAAGGTGTCGGACTTCAAGCCCTTTGTCGCAGACGAAGAGTCACTTCCAGAATTCACCTGGTTTCCCATCGTCGTAGGAGCTCTGCTGGGCATCGTCTTCGGAGCTTCGTCGATCTATCTGGTTCTTAAAGTAGGCTTGACCGTATCGGCTTCTATTCCAGTCGCCGTTTTGTCGATCACGCTCTTCCGTGCATTTTCGAAAATGACGGGACTGCGACGAACCACAGTACTTGAAAACAATATCGTGCAAACGACCGGTTCGGCGGGTGAGTCTTTGGCTTTTGCCGTCGGACTGATCATGCCTGCTCTCCTGCTGCTTGGCTTCGATATCGATGTTATTCGAGTGATGACCGTCAGTATCTTCGGTGGCTTGCTCGGTATCCTTCTGATGATCCCACTCCGCAATGCCTTTATCGTCAAGCAACATGGCAAACTTACCTTTCCGGAAGGCAAAGCTTGTGCCGAAGTTTTGTTGGCTGGCGAAAAAGGTGGCTCCACCGCCTCGATGATTTTCTCCGGCTTCGGGCTTGGCTTTGTCTATCAACTCTGTATGCAAGCTTTTCGCTTATGGAGCGACACTGCTGCAGTCGCATTGAATACGGTCAATGCTGCTGGCAAAACAATCGGACTCAAAGGTGCCACACTAAGCATGGAGCTATCCCCATCGCTACTGGGTGTTGGATTTATTATCGGTCCAAAGATCGCAAGCATCATGGTTGCCGGTGGTGTACTTGCTTACCTAGTCATCAGCCCGATGATTGTTTATTTCGGTGAACCACTCACCGTGCCACTGGAACCAGGTACGAAGCTCATCAGCGAAATGTCGGACAATGAAATCCGTGGGAGCTATATTCTCTACATCGGTGCT
>JBEGUT010000114.1:0-9275 GCA_041178745.1 Planctomycetota bacterium
TGTTCAAGTTCCTGAAGATATACTTCCGGGGCGCCGAGTCGATGATTCGAATAAACAACAAAATTTCCCTCCGTTCGCTCGAACGGCCAACCTGCTGAACTAGATCCGCTGGCGGTCACGCTAAGAGGTGCTTCATCGGCAGATAATCGCCGTACTGAAGCAATCATTCGAAATGCAGAGAGGCCAAGCAACGAAAAACCGCATCTCGCCAGCCAGTGGCGGCGATCGGTCACATCTCGATTCGGCTTTGAAAACAAGTAAGGAGGAATTTGCATGCAATTACCTTAGATTCCCCAGGGGCGTCGTTGCGGAGAGTAGCCATTTCGACCACTCGTGCCAATAACGGATTGAAAAATCAAACTATTGCTTGCTTGAGATTGAGTACGGGGAGAAATTTCTTTCCAAGGAGATCGCCGATTAGCTAGCAGAAGCGAAACCCAGTGCGAATAGCAGGCATAACCGTCAGAACCCTTCCTGAAGATTCTCTTTTTCTGATCGTTTCTAGCGTAAGAGTCTGCGTGTTCGGGAAAGGAAGCCTAAGTTTTCACGGTTTCCAATAGGCCCATAGTTTTCACATGGCAACGATTATGCTAACGCCCATCCAAACCAAGGATCAAAAGGAAGTACAGGAAGTACGGTTGAATCGACAGATTGATAAACTAGGTTCGAGCGAGGTTGCCGAACGATTTGAAGTTCAACTGGATTACCTAGTTGACTTGATCGCTACAGAGCAACTTGATTTGAAGAACGAATCTCGAAGTTCAAGTAGCGATGCCATCTTGCGATGCGATGCGGCAGGAAAGGCAGACGTTGCTACAAAATATTCAGTGATCGTTTGCTGCCGCGATCAAGGTGCTCGAATTTCAGAGCATTTACAAAAGATTAGTCAAGTTTTAAAGCAGATCGAAGGACGGAGCGAGATCATTTTTGTTGATGCTGCGCAGCACGCCGCTTCGGTCGGCGTGTGTGCAAGTATGGGAGTGAAGCTGGTGGTTTGTCCTAGCCGCAATTTAGGGATGATGCGAGCGGTTGGTGCCCGGGCTGCGGCTGGTGAATTCCTGATGTTCGCGGATCTTGGCTGTATAGAAACCATCAATCAATTACCCGAGCACGCAAACTTTCTTGCACGGGGTTGCGACATGGTGCAGAGCATGTTGCCAGGCCGTACTTTAGTTTCCTCGGTCGAGACAGATCCTGCCGCAAGCTTTGTAGCCAATGCCAGTCAGGTTGCTCACCGACTCACATCGATGATGGGGCAACGGTTTCTCGCTTTTCTTGGAAGCGCGATCAGCGGTGTCTCTCACTGTGGACTTCAGCCAGGTATGCAAAGCATTCGTCGCTCCAGTTGGGATAGTTATCGCATGTGCGAAGCAGGTAATTCGACCGTTATGGAGATGCCGCTGCGTTGTCACTGGATGCAAGGAGAGATGGTACAGCTACCGTCCAGCGGGGATCGAAGTACTGCTACCCCTACGACCTTACGAAGTGGCTGGAAGCGATTTTGTCAAATGGTCGGACTGACGATCATTCAGCGACCAGATCGAGCCGTTACGGTTCCTGCACTATTCGCTGTTCTGGGTTCGTTAGCGTTTATGGCTTGGACACTATTTTGCGGCCGGCTACTAGGAACAACGTCAGCGCTGGTTTGGACTGGTTCGGCATGCGTCGCAACGACTGTATCGATGATGTGGTTACTCGCAGGTTGCATGTCGATGGAATACGCACGCCAACGTGGATGGGTCAAGAGCAAGGTTGGCAGCGTGATGACTTTGTCAGCGATCACCGCAAAGCGACTGGTCCTTGCTGGAACGACGATCAGCGTTTTAGGTACACTCGTGATGCTGATTGGCTCATATGCGTCGGGCATTTCGACAGTGGATTTCTCACGAAACTCCAGAGAGTTTCTGGCCTTAATTCAGTGGATGTGGATCGGAGCTACGATCACCGTTTTAGGTCACCAACTCTCGATTGGTGGAATGATGCTCAGTTGGATTCGTCGCCAAGCGGTGCGTTAAGCACACATATCATGCTCTGAGAAAGTCGTTCGCAAGCAACTCTCTTGGTTCAGGGCTTGCGAGTTTTTACGTCACGCTCGCGTGTTTACCAGAAGGCAGATTTAACTTGAGACAGCCTGCGAGAGTTCCTGAAGAGAAAGTTCCGCATGGCAATGGGGAACGTGCTTAGAGATAATCAACCGATCCCAGTAAAGAAAAGTAGGGCTGAGAGGACTTGAACCTCCACGTCTTGCGACACTAGATCCTAAGTCTAGCGCGTCTGCCAGTTCCGCCACAGCCCCATCTATTCCTCGGTCAGTCCAATTTCTTAAGTGGACTGACCGTCTATTACTTCGGTCGGTGCTAGGTAATATTCGATTGTTTCCAGTTGAATTTTACCTTTTTGATCGAAGGAGAGTCGAGATCATCCGATCGATCAGCTTAAGACAATTGTTTTAGTTAGCCGAAGAAGGAACCACCCAAACCTTCAAGTCGCATTCGATTTGCTGGTGCAAATGAACCTTGACGGTGTAGAGTCCCAGTTCCTTAAGCGGACCTTGGAGTCGAACTTGGTCTTCCGCAATGTTGATTTCGACGCTCTTGAGAGCATCGACGATTTCTGGGGCACCAACGCTGCCGTACAAGTGGCCATCATCGGTGGCATTCGCTTCGATCGTGATTGACTGCTTGCCGATCAATTCAGCCAGTTGTTGCAATCCAGCCAAGCGTTTGCGTTCGATTTCCAACAAACGAGCCTTATGCTTTTCGACCATTCGCTTGTGGTGACCGGTAGCAATGATTGCCATACCTTGTGGGAGAAGGAAGTTCATGGCATAGCCTTTCTTCACTTCTACAACATCACCCTGTTTGCCGAGGTGATCCACGTTCTGGATCAAAAGCAATTCGATTCCACCGTGCTTGCCTTTGGGCAATCGTTTGTGGGACGAAACGGTTGCGGACTGGGTATTTGCATTACTCATAAAAATTCAGTTTCCAAACTCAACGTTTACAGAGGTTCAACGGTCAACCTATCAAATTTAAATCGAACTTATTTCAACGTTTTAAAGACACTTGGTGGAGCACCGCGGTTACGTTCGCGTTTGGGTTGCCAGCCGTGCTGACACCCATTTGTTCGTGAATAAGCATCTCAGCTTTTTCATCGACTCGACCAAGTTGACTCTCAACGATTCATTCGCGAGCACTTCTGGTGTTTTGCAATCCATCAGTGCTCGAGGGAACTAAAACGGTTTAAAAAGGAATCTCATCTTCACCAAACGACTCATTGGCTCGACCGATCGCGGTAGGAGCATCTGAGTAATTGTCATCGGTGACAGGTGCGCCGTTGGCGTCACTGCGTCGCGTTCCGCCGGAGTGAGGGCCAGCACCGGGTCCACGACCACCGAGCAATTGGATTTTTTCACCAACTACGCGAAGTTTGCTTCTCTTCTCTCCATCTTTTTCCCAGGTATCTAACTTCAATCTACCTTCGACGAACAGCGGCGAGCCTTTGGAGAGATACTCTCCGGCGACTTCGGCCGTCCTTCCAAACAGCGTGACATCGACAAAGACTGCTTCGTCTACCCATTCGCCGTTGGCATTTTTTCGCCGGTCGTTCATGGCTAAACCGATTTCGGTTACTGCCAATCCTGCCGGCGTGTATTTTATTTGCACATCCCTGGTGATGTTACCCATCAGCACTACACGATTGAAACTTGCCATCCTCGTGGCCTCCTCTGCAGCAAAGTGTTCAGAAGTATAAGTGAACGAACGTCACTATGAGGTTAGCGAAAGTTGTGTGCTGTTCAAGTAAATTCCGGGATGATTTTTCCTAAAATCAGAAAAATCAACCCAGGCTACCCAGTTACTCTTCCCCTTCCACTTCTTCTTCGTCGCGATCAACGCTTGCTACGGCGACAGTCGCTGAAGATGGAAGTGGTAGTTCATTTGGCAGAGCCTTGCCCAACGCGTGTGCCACCAAGGTGTCGATCAAGCGTGCATCGACTTTGGTGATCAAATAGCGAACGACGCTCTCGTTCAGTTGGCACTGACGATTGAAATCAGGCTGAGCGGTGCTCTCCATTTTGAAAAACGTTAGCCAATAGGTTCCCTTCTGGTGGCCATCGATTGGGTAAGCAAGCTTTTGCTCTGCCCACAAGCGACTAGCCAGCACCTGGCCGCCACACTTTTCGATGATGCTGCTTACACTGGCAGATACACCGTTAGGGTCGCGTGAATATTTGTTGCTGTCGAAAATAAACAAGCACTCGTAGGACTGCAAAGCCACCTGAATGATCTCCTGCCTAGTTACCTTGGCTCGAATTATACCGATTCATGCAGTGTTCGATTCCGGAGGTGATCCAATCGACAACCCCATCCGCAGCACGACTCACTGCCGTTTCAACGACCGATTTTTCGTCTGACTTAAAACGACTCAACACGTAATCTGCCGTGTCCCAACCCTCGGGCGTTGCATCAATTCCCACCCTAAGTCGAGCCACTGCCTCGCTTCCCAGGACCCGCAAAATATCAGCTAGACCCTTCTGGCCTCCCGCTGAACCTCTAGCCCTAAAGCGAATTTTTCCCAGTGGCAGCGCTAAGTCGTCGCAAACCACTAAGATGTCCGACAATTCCACTTTATAGAATTTGGTGACCGCTCCGACTGACCGGCCACTCAAATTCATCATCGTCAGAGGCCAGAGCAAAATCGTTTGCTCGCTCCCCGATGTCATCTGCAATAGTTGTCCTTCAAACTTTCCAACCTTCGTTCCGCCGTTGCGACGAGCAAGTTCGTCGAGCACTGCGAAGCCGATGTTGTGGCGAGTCCCGTTGTACTTTTCCCCGGGGTTTCCGAGGCCGACTACCACTTTCATCTCCAGGTCCCGGAGTCGCAAGGCAACTCCTAACACAATTCCCCAATAACCTTTAGCTGTAACCTACAGCTATCTTTCCTGTTTACTTCGCTGGTATCCTGCTGTGGTCTGTCCTACTGTCCAGTCCCATGCCGTTCCAGGAAATTTATCTTCTCGCTCTTCAACTAGGTCGCTGCTGCAGGAGTAGCATCTGCTGCCGCCTCGGCCGCTGGCTTGAAGATCGAAACAATCACTACTTCCGATGGCGTTACGAGTTTAGCACCTTCAGGTAATGGCACTTCACCAGCATGAATCGCCTGGCCAAGTCCCAAACTGCTTACCGTCACTCGAATGCTTTCTGGAATGCGAACCGCTGGGCAAGCGATCGTTATTTCGTGCGACACAAATCGCAACTGACCACCCTCGTTTAAACCAGGGGCTTCGCCGTGTAGTTCCACAGGCAATGTAATCGTCACCATTTCGGTTTGCGACACGCGAGCGAAATCGACGTGGATGATTTCCGTGCCGTAGGTATCCCACTGAACTTCACGCAAAATCGCAGTCTCATTCGCGCCACCAGAAAGCATAACCAACTTGGTTCCATGCTTGATCAGGTTGTCCAACGCTTCACGCTTCACCGACAAACAAAGGTTCGCTTCACCGTGACCGTAAAGAACAGCCGGAATCAAACCCTTGCCTCGCAGTCGGGCTACCGCTCTTGAACCGACGCCGCTTCGACTCTCTACCTCTACGTTTTCCATCATGGTCGCGATAATCCCCAAAAAACTCGTTTCGCGTTACTCTTTATCGTTTCACTTTATCCAGCTCTCTTACCCATTCACACGGTCAAAGAGATGGTTGTATTTCTATCAGACCTTTACCAAGTTCTAAAAAGTCACCTTGGCTCGTTCCCTTCTCCATCGCGTTCGCCACGCTTTGAGAAGAGCCAAAATAATCCCCGGGAGCGAGCCCACCGTAACTTTTCTCGACAGCAATACCCCTAAGAAATGGCTCCGGATCTTGTGCAACCGAGAACTATTTCTGCATTAAAACAATCCAACATTCGGCTACCAAAAGTCGATGGTCACCAGAACATTTCGAAGTGTAAAGACTTCGGTCAGTCAGTCTCGGGACCAGCACTCAGGGACAAGCGGCACAACTTTCCCTCCGTTCGTTGATCTCATTATGAGAAAACGAAGGTGCAGGCAGTCCTGTCCGAACCGGGTGTTGAAACCGGCAAGTATCCCAAACGGAACGATTTATGCAAGGGCAAACCAAGGCGAAAAGCGGATCGCCCTCGGGAAAGTAGGTTTGTCACGTTTCTGCCGCGGTTCTACTACCCCTATCGCATTGGGGGCCACGCCGAGTTCGGCTCGACTCCCTTTTCCGGTATCTGTATTGGCAGACATCTCGATTTGCCGGGCTACACAAGGAAGCGCTTGCTACGGTTACCCCCGTTTCAGGCTGACAAAACTCCCCTAAATCGCTTCGTCGACTCGATTCCTCCTTTTATCGAACCAACAAGCCTCGATTTTCGAGCCCCTATCGGTTTTTGCCGCGGATTTTTGAGGCTCTCAGGGAAAGGGCAGGGAAAATATGCGGCTTGGTGGCGGCCTGTTCGGCACTAGAACGGATCAGGCTCATTGGCCCGGGGTGCCCCACCAGTCCTCGCTCAGGGTGATGGCAGGGCTCTTCTGGCGAGCCTCGGGCACACGGCATGCCTCTTTTTAGTAAGCCTCTTTTTACAAGTTGAGGCAATTCAGGTGATGCAAGATTTTGAAGCAGTTGTAAGATGTTGAACTAAATGCAGGGAGCATTACCGGCAGGCGTTGCAAGAACGCTACAGTTATCGGCATACCCAAAGAGTCCGGATCCAATGATGCCGTCGTAACTGGCTGAAGGCTCTGGCTCGCAACGGCTGGGATTTCAGATCTTCGAACCATTTATTCCCATCGATTAGAAATATTTATGGCGAAGCGACGTAACGAATACGATCTCATTGAACCGATCGGTGCTCGAGTTCTAGTGCTGAAGGATGAGCCGAAGCGAGAGACCAAGGGGGGGATCGCATTACCGGATGCCGCTGAAATTCCTACTATCACGGGACGTATTGTCACCATCAGTCGCGTGGTCGAGCATGACGAAGATATGCCGCTTCGGCAGTACGACAAAATCCTGTTCCATCCGAAGAACGCGATTCCTGTTGACTTCGAAACTGGAAACCAACTCTTTGTCGTTCCGGTAGAGGATATCGTTGCCGTTTTTCGTCGACGCGACGGCGAAGCAGAAGCTTAACGCGTCAATTGCTTCCCAGGTCGTTTGATCGCTCTCGATTCGAGCGATAATCACTCGTGCACAATTAACTCGAGAGTTGAAGTAGGTCACCAAGCTCGTCGCGATTAGCCTGTGGAGCAAGTATGTCCGAAGTGTTTGCGGTCTGCATTGAGCTGGGGCAGTGAAGGTTTGCGTCGCGCCAGGTGTAACGGATTGGAGATTATTTCACGCACGCTGGTGATTGGTTTGTCTCAGCAGATGTTCTTTGCTCGAACCGTTGGATCAGTGTCCTCGCAAGTAGATGCCATCAAGCTCAGTCGTTGTCGTCACCGGGGCCACTAAGTAACCGGACCTCGGAACATTTCGCTGATGGATTTGTGATGATGGATTCGGCGAATCGCTTCAGCCAGCAAAGGAGCCACGGACAGCACATGGATCTTGTCTAGCTTCTTCTCGTCAGGCAGAGGCAACGTGTTGGTGATGCATACGCTGTCGACAGGTGATTCCTTCAGTCGCTCGATGGCCGGTCCACACAATATTCCGTGGGTGCAAGCGATATGAATCTCGCGAGCGCCCGCTTCGTGGACCAGTTTCGCTGCGCCGCAAATTGAACCTGCGGTGCTGATCATGTCGTCGAACATCAAGCAGATCTTGTTGTCGACGGGACCGCCTATAATGTTTTTCTGCCTAGTTTCCAGGGCATTTTCACGACGTTTGTCGACGATCGCCAAACGTCCACCAAGCCTTTTCGAGTGCCCGATGGCCCGTTTGATACTCCCTTCGTCGGGGCTTACTACCACAACATCCTCTGGATCGTAGCCTTTGTTTTGGAAGTATCCATTGAGAACGGGAGCTGCGTAAAGATGATCGACAGGCACATCGAAGAAGCCTTGGATCTGCGGTGCATGCAAATCCATCGTCAACACGCGATCCGCCCCGGCACGAGTGATCATATTGGCGACCAATTTAGCCGTAATCGGAACGCGTCCTTCATCCTTTCGATCTTGCCGCGCATAACCAAAATATGGGATCACTGCAGTGACTTTTGCTGCGCTGGCCCGCTTGCAACTATCGATCATAATCAATAGTTCCATCAAATTGTCATTGACCGGTGGGCAGGTGGGCTGGATCAAAAAGACATCGCGGCCACGAACGTCGTCATCGATCTTGCAAAAATTTTCTCCGTCAGGAAACTTGCCCAACGAGATGGATCCGAGATTCAAGTTGAGAAATCCGCAGATATCTCGTGCCAGTTGCGGATTGGCTCGCCCACTAAATATTTTCAGCTCGCGCATGAATAACCCATCTCTTTCATTCTGGCTTCGACTAAGCCAGCTTCTTCCTGCGTATTGATGCTCAAAGCTTCGCAAGCTTCAAGCACAGCGGCCGCTTCAACCTTCCGCCCTGCTTCTCGAAGAATAGCGGGACAATCGGTCAGGTAAAACTCCCCTTGTGCGTTTTGGTTGGTCAACCGGCTCAACGCCCACTGTAATGCTTCGTTATCAAAAGCATAAGTGCTCATGTTGACCTCCGTGATACTCTTCTCCCGATCGTTTGCATCCTTCTGCTCGACGATTTTTAAGAACGCTCCATTTTCGTCGCGGACGATTCGTCCCAGACCGAATGGGTTTTCTTTATGGAGTGTTCCCAGAAGGCAATCAAATCCACCCTTGTCAAATCGCTCGAGAAGACGCTCCAGGGAAGCGGATTGCACTAAGGGAGAATCGCCCGCCAAGATCAAGACGCGACCACCAGAGGGGGGCAAGAGGCTTTTCGCCATCTGCACTGCATGGCCAGTTCCTAATTGCTCGGCCTGCAGTGCAAACTCAATGCCCCCACGACCGCTCAGCTCGGCTCGAACCATATCCGCTTCGTAGCCCACCACCAAAATCTTTCGATCAACGCCGATCTTCTCCAAGGCATCGACCACCCAATGAATCATGGGGCGTCCGAGAACTGGATATAGAACTTTGGGAAGACTCGACTTCATGCGAGTCCCCTTCCCTGCCGCTAGAACGATCGCAGTTGTATGTGGCATCATTCCCCAACTTTCTCACGAGCTTTAGAAACGTGGCTTTCGGCAAATGGGCATCAGTAGCGGTCTTGGGTCAGGCAAAGTTTTTAAAAGCACGTTGGCTTAGCTAATAGCGGGTTGTCG
>JBEGUT010000115.1:0-9273 GCA_041178745.1 Planctomycetota bacterium
GCATTGGGATGCTGAAGAATCTGATCGAGCGAACCGTATTGCTCCAGTAGTTGTTGAGCGATTTTGGGACCGATCAGGGGTATGCCTGGCACATTGTCGGCGCTGTCGCCCACCATCGCTTGGAAATCGATCACTTGCTCAGGAGTAATGCCCCATTCTTCTTCCAAATTTATTTTCGTGAAGAGTTCTTTTTTACGCAGATTGAGAATGTCGATACGATCGGACAAAAGTTGGCGACAATCTTTGTCGGGACTTACGATCAAGCATCGCCAACCTTTCTGTTCGGACTGCGTAGCGATCGTGGCGATGAGGTCGTCCGCTTCGTAGCCAGGTTGCTCAAGTATTGGCACGTTCAAAGCTTCGAGGGCTTGGCGAACCAACGGTATTTGTAGTCGAAGGTCAGCGGGCATTTCGTCGCGATGAGCCTTGTATTCAGTATAGAGTTCGTTGCGGAAAGTAATTTCGCTAAGATCGAAAGCGAAGAATAGATAGTCGGGCTGATAGCGATTTTGAATTTCAAGAAGATCGCGAAGGAATCCGTGGACAGCGCCGACGGGCATGCCTTGCGGACTGGTCATCGGTGGAAGAGCATGGAACATTTGATAGAGAATTGCTGACGTGTCGACAACGACAACAAGTGGACAATGACCCTGGGTTGGCGAGATAGTTTCTTGGTCTTCTGACTTGCTTAGAGGGGTAGCCGAGTTTTTAGAGACCGATTCAGTCGCATCACGTTTGAGTTGATTGAAGTTGTTCTCTGCGGCTGAGTCCTCATAGTGGTTTTGAGATGAGTCCTGCTGGCTTGAGATGCTTAAACAGGGGGCGTTTTTGACGCTGGATTGGTTTGGCGAGATTTGGTCAGCAGTTGTTGGGATGGGCGCTGAGGTGGGCGGGTTCGATGGAGTCGCGGCCGCAGAGGACGGACGGGCCGAGTTTTCAGACTCATCGGACATTCCGGGAAGCAAGGGCTGATTGGGCTTCGACGCCATAGGGGTGAGGACTTTCTAAGAATCCGAAGTGGGAGGCGACGACGCCCGTCGCACGGCCATTACCTGAGTGTAACAGTTTTCAGCCCCGCAAACATGGTCAATATCCGCCTGAAAGGGTGGGTTGGGTTTTGAGGGCTTGTAAAAAATTGTCTCAGGAAGCCCTATTTAGCCCAGAGTGAAAATTTGACGGGTGGGGTGAGTCCATTTACTATGGAATGAGGTGTCTGGCTGATTCCCCCATTGGGTTTCGGTTTTGCCTTGTTTTAAGGCGATGCTTTTCCTTGTTTTTTGGCTCCTCGATTGCGGAGGTCTCCGCTTTATGGCGGTTCGAGATCGAAATATGTTTGCCTGGCAGGCGTACGTGATCACGATGTCCATCTTGTGTGGTGGCATGTTGATCGGCCTGTTTTTTCTATGGACTTACGCCACTGGGCAGGCGAAAGAAGCGATAGCTGCCAATGAGAAGGCGAAAAACAGCTCGGCGGAGTTAGGTCAAATCAAGCTAAAGACAGACCGCTTGCTGTCGATGTTGGGGGAAGGCTCGTTCAATCAAGTCGAACTTGACCAACTCAAGCAAACTCTGGCTAGCGATCAGCAGATGGTAAAGCTTGAGAAAGCTTTTGATAGTGACATCGCCTTGTTAGGGGCCAACGTGGAAGTTGGTAATCGCAACTACGCTGGTCTTGCTAAAACATTGATGGATGTGATCAAGGATCGAAACATTGAGCATAAAAAATTGCGAGAACGCGAGGAGCAACTGCGCGGTGAATTGACGGCGGTTATCGATCGAGAAACCAAGCGAGCGAACGAAGCTGAGAAAAAGCAACAGGAATTGGCTACAGAACTGGCAACTTTGAAAACGCAATATCAGGACGACCGCGCGAAGTTGACTGCAGAAATGGATGACTTGAAGGATCGTTTGCAAAAGGCTAACGACAACTATGTAAAACTTGAAGCAGAGAAAAAGAAAGCGGAAGACGACTTCAAGAAAGAAGTTGCCGAGTTGAAGAATCGAATCGCACAGCAAGCCGCTGAAATCGTGCGTCTGCGTTACGAAGATTTCGACACTCCGCAGGGCAAGATTGTCAATGTGACTGAGGGAGGTCAGATTGTTTGGCTGAATATCGGCCGTCGCGCTGGCTTAAAGGAAAATGTTCGCTTCGTGGTACTGCCTAGCGATGCATTGCAGGTCACCAACGCGAAGGAGAAGGCAAAGATTGTTATCACCAAGGTTGTCGACGAGGACCTAGCTCAAGCCCGAGTTTTGGAGGGTAACATCAAGCAACCCATTCTTCCTGGCGATTTGGTTTACTCGCCAGCGTGGCAGCCAGGACGTAAAGTTCACTTTGCATTGGTCGGTTTGCTAGATGCTGATGGAGACGGTCGCGACGACCGTGAAACCATTCGCGACCTGATACATCTCAATGGTGGCGAGATCGACGAAGAGTTAACTCCCGAAGGCCGCAAGATTGGAGATGGAATGACAGTCAATACCCGTTATCTGGTAGTAGGTCCTTCCGGCTTTGCAGCTGAGGCATCCGCGGCCATTGGCGAAGGTAACAGCGGTGCGAAGAAGATGGCGCGTGACTACAACGCGGTAAAAGAGCGAGCAAAGGAACTGGGGGTTATCGAGATTTCTGTTGAGAAATTGCTCAGTTACCTCCAGGCGGGTGATTCGGACAGGTCAATTCCATTGGGATCGGCGATCCGAGCGAGCGATTTCAAAGCAAAAGACGACAGTAAATCATTTTTCAGAAGGGCAACACCAGGTTTGGAAAGCTTTCCTAACAATCGGGAACCTAAATAGTCTCGAAATTGGCCAAAAATTGCCGCTCTGTTAAAATGGCGACAATTGGTAAGAAATGGTTGCGGGAAAATCGCGTAGGAATTATAACGATTGATAAGACCGAGGCATGCCCACTCTAGCTAGTATGCTTGAGGGGATTCTTGGTGGTGGGGTCGATGGACCTCGGGGGAGATGGGTTCGATGAAAAAAATGTTCAGCATGGCTTTGTTGCTTGGGCTTGGATTTGGAAGTATCGCCAACGCGCAAGAGGTTGCATCACAACCACCAGTAGCCGAAGCTTTGGTAGCCCCTGCTGCAGAAAGTGTGAAATTGTTTCAGCAGCAGTGGCTTCATGCAGATGCTGATGGAAACGTCAACGGAAAGGTAACGACCTTGTTCCGTGGTGGAAGAAGCGAAGCGGTTCCGGGACTACCGATTGTTTTGACGCATCATGGTCGTGTTGTTGCATCAGCGACCACCGATCAGAATGGGGCTTTTTCTCTTGGCAAGGTTGCACCTGGTTGTTACGCGATCGAGACTGTCGGTTCGGCCGGAACGTTTGTGTACGCATTGAACGTTTTGCCAGGCTCTGCACCGGAAGGTGAAAAGGGGCTTAATTCATTCGCAATTACTCCTGGAGGCTCCTTGATCAGCAAGTATTTTGCTCGTCATATGACACCATATACTGGTACGCACATCGACCACTTATACAAAGATGCGGATGCATTGCCTAGCTCGTCTATTGGTCAAGTGAAGCTTGATGCCAATGGTATTTTTCGTGGCCGTTTGCTTCCATCATGTATACACGAGCGTACGGAAGATTTGAGCGACATGCATGTTTATGTGGTTCAAAATGGCCAAGAGATTGCTTCGACCAAGGCTAAGGCAGACGGATCGTTCTCGTTTGGTGGTTTGACCTCGGGGATTTTCGGCTTAGTTGCAGCGGGCCCTAAGGGGCGGGCAGCGGTGGGTTTTGAGTTGGTAGAGAACAACGCGGTTGCCAAGGCTTCAAGACCCTTGCCGAAATTGGTCAGCTTCCAAGACGCTGCTGTGCAGCCGGCGGCTGAAGCTGCTGTTGAAAGTTTGAATCTGCAACTCGCTGCTCCATTCGCCGAAGAAGTTGCTGAAGAAGACTTGGGAGAATTTGCTGCGATGCCCGCTGGTTATGCTCCTGGAGCCGGTGCTGGTGGTGGCGGTGCGGGTGGTGGTTTCGGAGGGTTGCTGGGACTCGCTGGTCTTGGCGGCGCGATCGTTGCTTTAAGCAATCAGGGTGATAACGGCCCCGCTTCTCCAGTCGGCCCGTAACTGATTTGCTACACAAAGACTGATTTTTCCAAGAGCCGGCTTTCTAAGCCGGCTTTTTTTGATAGTTGTCGTCATCGGTCTTTTCTTCGTGCTCGTTGCTCGAATCTGGTAGCAATTATGGAGATTGTCGCGGTTGGTATTGAGGTGCCCAAGAGTTTTTTGCGGCGAAAAAATTCAGTTCTAACCGATCTTCATTGATCGATATGTGAGAAAGGTTTGCAACTCCCGCACATCGAGCACCGCTGCGCTGAGCAGGAGCACCGCTGCGCTGAGGACGCGGTTCAGGCTTTTCGGTGCACCGATGACTTACTCGTATCGCAAGGCGTCGATCGGATCGAGTCGACTGGCGCGCCACGCGGGGTAATAACCGAAGCCGATACCTACGGCAGCGGAGAAGACGAGTGCCACGATAGCCGCTGTGCCACTAACGACGATTGGCCATTCCTTGCCGGAGCTAATATTGTTGATCAGAACCGTGAGGCCGATCGAGGCAAGAATACCTAAGATAATTCCGATCGCACCTCCGATGACCGAAAGCACCACAGATTCGATGAGGAATTGCCTAAGGATATCGCGTGGAGTTGCACCGACAGCCATACGGATACCGATTTCTCGGGTTCGTTCGGTGACTGAAACTAGCATAATATTCATGATTCCTACACCACCGACCAACAGCGAAATACCGGCAATAGCTGCAAGCATCAGGGTGAGGGTGCCAGTGATGATCCCGAAGACACCAGCGATTTCATTGGAGTTACCGACATTGAAATCGGCAGGTTGTCCAGGCGCGATTTTATGGCGATCTGAGAGCAGCGACTTCACTTCGCTTTCAGCCATCTTCATACGTGTGGTGCTTTTCGCGCTAGCTAGAATCACATCGACATTGTTGAAATTGCTTCTCTGCAGTCGTTTACGTACGGTGGTGAAGGGCATGAGCACAATGTCGTCTTGGTCTTCACCGACGATGTTCACTCCTTTGGTATCTAGAACGCCGATGATTTCGAAGGGAATATTTTTTATACGGATGGTTTGTCCGAGTGGGTTGGTCGTTTGAAAGAGTTGCTTCACGACGGTTTGACCAACAACACAAACTTTATTTGCATTAGCAACATCGCGGGGAGCAAAGAATTCACCCATCCGCATTTGCCAGTTTCGAACGGTCAAATAATCAGCGCCGACTCCTACCATGCTGCGCGGATTCCAGTTGTTGTTTCCGTAGATAAGTTGTCCTGCGGCGCCGACCAGAGGTGAGGATGCCAGAATGCTTTCGCATTCTCCGGCGATCGCTTCTGCGTCGCCCGGTGTTAGGGTTAGTACCGACCCGGAGCGAGCGCCGCGAGATCTTTCGTTGCCTGGAAAGACGAGGATGACGTTGGTCCCGAGGTTTTCAAATTCGCTTTGAACCAATCGGCTCGCGGACATCCCGATCGAGACCATAGCGGTTACGGCGGCAATCCCTATCACAACGCCAAGCACGGTGAGGCTCGCTCGCATCTTGTTTTTCGCGAGAGCTCTCAGGGCGACTCGAATGGTAATCAGTAGAGACATGTTTAAGCGGATCGTTTCCGCGATGTGAATGTTCTGGCAGGAAGGGAAAAGGTTTGCCCTGGTAAACAGCTTTCGGACTACGCGAGATCGGTAGCTCTAAAGGCCACGACCACTCCGCCAATTGAACGGGAACAACGGTTATCTAGACAACCTCTATTTTAAAGAAGAGTTCCGCCACACAGAGTCTATAAAGCTCAAATTCATCAATTTCCAATGACTTGAGCTGCTTCCACTTAGAGACCGAGAAAACGATCTCGCGCAAAGAAATGTCTAGAAAACGGCTGAAATCGCTCATTTCGGAATCGAAAATGAGCATTTCGATGATTGTATTGGGGCTAAAGGACCGTTTCCGCGGAGTTTCGGCATTTTTTAAAGTTCACTATCCGGCTTTGTCCCATTCATTTTGCCCTGTTTTTTTATTTTAATCTCCTTTGGTGATTGAAAACTGTCTGTTCTGTGACACAATTCAGTCAGGGTAAGGTTTATAGAAGCGGCGATTAACTCAGACGAGGGGGGCGTGAGTAACGTTTCCACGACGGAAGAGCGACGCAACCGACTGCTGGAGTTGATTCGAAACCGGGGATTTGTGTCGTTGCCTGACTTGCGCGACATGCTCGGTGTGAGCGAATCGACGATTCGGCGAGACCTGGATGTCCTTGAGGAACTTGGTGAGGCGCGACGCACCCATGGGGGCGTTTTCTTCACGGGAGCTTCGGCGGGCGTAAAGGTTTTCGCAGACCGGCTCGACGAGCAGTGGGATGTGAAGCGTCGGATTGCGGCTAAGGCGAGTGAATTAATCCAGGATCACGACACGGTGCTCCTTGATGGTGGCAGCACCACGTACGAGTTGGCGCGGCAGTTGGTTGGCAGACCGCTGCAGGTGGTCACCAATTCGTTGCCGGTGGCCAATCTTTTTGCGTCGTCCGACCGAGTCGACTTGGTGTTGCTGGGTGGCTATGTCCACACACGGACTGGAGTGTCGCTGGGGCCTTACGCCAACTCGATGCTCAATAGCTTGAATGTGCAGAAGGCGGTTTTGAGCATCGCGGGCGCAGATCGCCGAGGGTACTACAACAGCAACTTGCTGTTAGTAGAGACCGAGCGAGCGATGATGCAGTGTGCGGATCAAACGATTGTAGTAGCAGATAGCAGCAAGTTTGGCCATTCCAGTCTCGCTAGGCTATGCGGTTTGGCAGAGGTCCAGACGGTAGTTGTCGATTCTGGCTTGGAGGAGAAATGGCGAAGAGAGATGCGGGAAGCAGGAGTGAGGTTGTTGTTGGCCGAGCCTGAGGTTAGTTCGCCTGGCGAAGCGGTGTAATCAACATGCTTCGAAGCTGAGTTCCAGGATCATGGAATTCAGTAGTTGTGAGTGCCTCCAATGGATCAAAGAGAATTGAATAAAGCGAAAAAGTTTGCTGTTAGGACGAAGGGGTTTTTATGAGCAGCGTAGTCAACGCAGATCGGCAGCATGTGGAGACGCTGGTTCGCCAATTGGTCAGCCGTACCTTGGCAGCGATCGGCAATGCCGCATCCGGTTCGGGGACTTCGAATGATGTGGCTGGTCGAGAAGCCAAGGTGGGTGGCAAGCCGAATTTGGTTGTAAGCATTTCAGCTCGACATTGCCATTTAACCGATGAAGCGGTCGAAAAACTTTTTGGTCCCGGCTACAAGCTAACGGTGATGAAGGATCTCTATCAGGATGGTTTCTTTGCTGCTAAGGAAACGGTCATGGTGATTGGCCCTCGCAAGCGAATGCTACCTGAAGTTCGCATTTTGGGACCGACTCGCAACATCAACCAGGTCGAGTTGGCGATCACGGATGCGATATCGCTGGGAATCGATGCTCCGATTCGTCATAGCGGTGATATTCAAGGCACGCCTGGCTGCGTATTGGTCGGGCCTGCTGGCGCGATCGAATTGGATCGCGGCGTTATTCGCGCAGCCAGACATGTACATATCAACTTTGAAGACGCTGCGTACTATGGCGTTAAGAACGGCGACATGATGTCGCTGTCGATCAAGTCGCCACAGTGTTCGGTCGTTTTTGAGGATGTACTGGTTCGAGCTGATGCGAAAGCGAAGTTAGAAGTGCATATCGATACGGATGAAGGTAATGCTTGTCATTTGGACGCAGCGACTTCGGTCGAGTTGCGGCCACAGGATAAGCCTTGCAAGTGCAGCCATTGATCATCCAGTTTTGCTGTGCCATTGAGCACTTAAAAAGTTGTGCTTGGGCGAGAGAATTGGTTGATGGATGTGGGAATTAGTGGTGGGTGAGAATGTTGGAAAATGGTCCTCCCCTGTGGAGGTTTGTCTTTCTTTTTTTAGTGGAGAATGTTGAGTTATGGTCAAAACGAGTGAAGCGCTCGGAATGATCGAGGTGAAGGGATTCGTGGCGTTGGTCGAAGCGGCAGACGCCATGATGAAAGCTGCGAACGTGCAGTTCCTCGGTTGGGACAAGATCGGAAGCGGTTTGGTTTCGGCATTTGTTTCGGGCGACGTTGCTGCTGTGAAAGCTGCTACCGATGCCGGTGCTGCTGCTGCGGGTCGAATTGGTGAGGTTGTTAGCGTGCAGGTGATTGCACGTCCTCACGAAGACCTCGGCAAGGTTTTGAAGCTGCCTAACGCGTAAGTGTTTGGGAAGGATCGGCGTTGAGGATTTCTTCGTAACGAGGAACTGCACGCGATCGAAGTGAACAAACTATTATGAGCCTACTGTTAGCATTAAGTTGCTGGTGGATGCTATGCCTCAAAAGAGAAATACAACGACTTCATCACGGACTTCAGAGATACGGACTACAGAGATGCAGAAAGCAATTGGATTAATTGAAACACGCGGATTGTTGGCTTTGGTCGAAGCAACCGACGCAATGGCGAAAGCCGCTAGCGTTGAAATCGTGAAGCGAATCGATATCGGAAACGCCTTGGTTACCACAGTGGTCTGTGGCGATGTCGGCAGCGTACGAGCAGCTGTTGAAGCCGGTGCTGCAGCAGCGGCACAGGTGGGTGAACTGGTTAGCAGCCATGTTATTCCCCGTCCAGCCGAAGGACTTTCCGAAGCTTTTTTCAAGTAATAGCCCCTGGCTCGGGACGGCAGCTTCAGACTCCTGCTTCAGCCAATGCGCTGAGTTGGGAGATCAATGGCTCTGCTGTCTGTGACAGAGGCGTTGACCCACCCTCATTGCAAGGACGACAAAAGATGAAGGTTTTGGTAGCCAACCTAGGCTCTACGAGTTTCAAGTATCGATTGTTCGACATGCAAACTGAGTCACAATTGGCTCGGGGATCGGTCGAACGAATTGGAGCTCCGATAAGCCGCTGCGCGGTTCAGATCGGCGACTACACCACTGAGATGGAGATGCCAGTTCCTAACCATGGAGTGGCCGTACAAGCTTGTTTGCAGCAATTGACAGATGCCGAGCATGGCTGTTTGGCTAATGCGGCAGAAGTCGCTGCGATCGGCTTCAAAGCGGTTCATGGCGGGCATCTTTCAGGTGTGTTTCGTATCGACGAGTCCGTGCTAGCTGCGATGGAATCGGTCACTCCAGTGGCCCCTGCGCACAATCCACCGTATTTAGCGGCAATGCGTCAGTTGGCTTCTGCTGTGCCTGATATTCCACTAGTTGCTGCTTTTGAAACTGACTT
>JBEGUT010000116.1:0-9258 GCA_041178745.1 Planctomycetota bacterium
TTGGCTTTCCGTCTGGCTGACTGAACTGTCCGAGCCATCGTTCAACGTTGGCATCGATCGATCCACCGGCGGCCATAATCGTGATACGCGAAACCGTATCACCTTCTTTTGGCGATTGAAACTCGTGTTCGATAATTCGATTGCGAGGCTGGACAACTTTCCAGGATGTGGGAACTGTCATCGTCAGGGCGCCATCGCCAAGCTTGATGGAAACAGGATCCTCGGCTCTGGCCGTAGCAGCAAAACTCCCTGCAAAGCTGAAAAGCAACGCGACTATCGCAAGCCGAAACATTTTCATCGAAAAACTCCACATTGATAAAACCGCTTAGAACCACCTTGGCTAAAACCTATACTGGAAACCAGCTCCGGAGCAATCGCTCCTATTTCAGCGTTTCCCAGACCTCGTCTATCATAGCAAAGCTGTGTTCGATGGGGGAGTATCATCCCGACCTTTGACGCATCGCTTCGTACATCAAAATCGCGGCACTTACCGATACATTCAAGCTGTCTACCTTAGAATGCATGGGGATTTTGATTCCAGAAAGGGCAGGGGAGAGCCAATCCTTTTCCAACCCCGCCGCTTCGCTCCCCAAAACAATCGCTGTTGCCGATCGAAGGTCTGTATCCCAATGATGCCTTTCGGCCTGCACGCGAGCAACTTTGATCGCAATATTATTTTGCTTCAAAAAAGAAATTGTTTCTGATGCAGAAGCGACGGCGATCGGCAAGCTAAAAAGGTGCCCGAGGCTTGAGCGGATTGCATTGGGGTTAAAGACATCGCATAGGCACTCAGACAGAACCAAGGCAGAGATGTTTGCAGCGACTGCGGTTCGGCAGACAGCTCCGATGTTACCAGGCTTTTCAACTCGATCTAGTACAACGATCAGAGGAACCGAGGGAAGCACCAAATTGCCAAGCTTCAAGTTGGGAGTCTTGGCGACAGCGATCACGCCTTCGCTTCTTTCTCCATATTCCAGTTTCGCCAGAACTTCAGACGTTACGGGTTGAAGCATCACCGCGGCTTGTCGCTGGGGAGATAGATGTGTTTCCGTAAACTCTATACCGTCGATGCGGTCGTTATCAAACCAGATCTCTTCAATCGCAATTCCACCGCGACAGGCATGAGCAATCTCCCGGATACCATCGATAAGAAATCGCCCTTGCTGTCGGCGATGTTTGGCATCGCGTAGCTTAACGAGATTCTTTAGCCTAGGGTTTTGACTGCTGAATATGAGAGGTTGCATGGTAATAAAAAAGGACTGAGGTGAAATCGATGGTTCCCATTTTGTGCTGTTGCCATGAGTACCGATCTTGCCAAGCCGTTGTCCCGCGACTTAAAGGAGCGATCGTAGCACAAAGAGAACCATCGAGTCTTCACCTCAGTCCAATTCCTAGACTGTTTTGATCAACTTTAAATCAGGTAGCCTCGGTGCCGGTCGAGGTATCTCGAAGAATCGTTTCAGCCGCACCATCCAAGAAACTCATCAAAGCTTTGCTTCGATAGGGCTGTTGTAGTTTTCGAACCGCCTTGCTCTCGATCTGACGAACTCGTTCTCGGGTTACCGAGAAGATTCGTCCTACTTCTTCCAAAGTGTAAGCATAGCCGTCGGCCAAGCCATAACGAAGGCGGAGGATTTCTCGTTCTCGGTAGTTAAGCGTTTGCATTGCTTCCTGGATGTGGAATTTCAATGCTTCCTGATTGGTTTCGTACAAAGGATCGTCGTCGCGATAATCCTCCAAGAATTCGCCAAAATAGCTGTCATCAAAATCACCGACAGGCTGATCGAGCGACAAAGGCTGTCGAGCCATCTTCATAACAACTCGAGCATCATCGAGCGTCAAGCCGGCTCGCTGAGCAGTTTCTTCGACCGTTGGTTCACGACCCAATTCCTGAATCAATTCGCGGGTCACAACGCGTACCTTAGACATCGTATCAATCATGTGAACCGGCACGCGAATCGTACGGCTCTGATCGGCAATAGCTCGCGTGATCGCTTGACGAATCCACCATGTAGCATACGTCGAAAACTTGAATCCACGAGCATATTCGAACTTATCAACAGCTCGCATTAAACCAGTGTTTCCTTCTTGGATCAAATCCAGGAAGCTCAAACCACGGTTGCGATACTTCTTAGCGATCGAAACAACCAGTCGCAAATTACCAGCCGACAACTCTCGTTTTGCAGCATCGTATTGAGTGCGATGCAAATCGGTTCGCTCGATTCGTCGACGCAGAGTGGCTGGACTTTCGTAAGTGATTCGCATCAGATAATGCAACTCTTCTCGATCCTTCTTTAGCTTCTCTGGGCACTGCCCCTCAGAATTTCGATTCGCTGCAATCAACTCCTGCATCCGTTTGTTGATGTCAACTAACTTCTCGAACAGAGGCTGCAGACGATTTGTACGAAGATTCATTTCTTCGATCAAACGAACAGCCTTGTTACGGCGACGAACTAATCGTTTCCAAGCTTCACGGCGAGCCGAGGCGGATTGCTGCTTGTTGATTGCGATATAGAAGTCTTGATGGTTGCGGCCGAGAAGAGCTCGAAGCGTTGCCACGTTAGGGCCGATTCGACGCATAACATTTTTCTTTTCAGCGGTGTTGGTCACGCTAACTTCGATCGTGCGATCCAAACGCAGCTTACTATCTCGAACCAACTCCAATAGGCGGGTCGCACCTTGAAGCATGAAGTCGCTGGCGAGCATCCAGTGTCGATAGAGTGAGCGAGTGCGTTCGATATTTTGGGCGAAGGTGATTTCTTCGCTGCGGCTGAGCAATGGGATCTGGCCCATCTGCATCAGGTACATGCGAACCGGATCATCGGTTGCATCGGAATCTTCTTCGGTTTCTTCCTCTTCGCTGTTCAGTTCGTCTTCGGTTGGAAGCTCTTCAATTTCTTCATCTTCGCCACCAGCATAAAGAACACCGCTGATGTAGCCGCTTTCCAGTTCCAGCGACTCACCCCCAACTGGAAGTTCAACGGAATCGAGATCATCATGAAATTCACGGCGGGACGATTTCTTGGCCATGGCAACCTCTTTCGCATCAAGCAACAGTGATGAATGATGAGAAGCTCGCAAGCGAGTGGCAAACTCTTGTGCGGCTCATCGCGGGACGAAAGAAGCTTTTTGCAAGTTGGGTTCCTCTCCTCGGCTTCCCCACCACACCAATCACGCTAAACCCTTACCCAGCATAGCCTTACGCATCACAAAAAAGAATTTCCTGTTTTTTATCCGTATCTCCGTGTCAACATTTTGCGGTTCCCAACTGGAAACACGTTGCTTTTCGGAAACATTCGCTAAACTTCACCTGAAGATTTTGACGCTCAGGAGCCCATGGCGGTTCCTTCGAAAGCTTCTCTGAGCCGCACAACTCTGACCATTTTTTAAAAGTAGTTACCGGGAAATGGCCTTTGCCATGAAAGATCTCAAATGGCTTGAAAATGTCGACTCATCAAGCCACTGGCTTTCCCAGGTCGGAATTGTCGATCTGGTTCGAGGTCAGACGAATCTGACGCGAATCGCCTCTTGTGGAATGACGGACGATTTGCTGCTGAATCTGTTTTCGACCCTGAACCAATTTCTGCCGGAAACGGGTGACCCTGGTAGCGTTTTTAATAATCTAGATCGATTCATTGAAGCGTCAATTTCGGCCCAATCATTGGGTGCTCTTTTTGAGCGAGACGCCAATTCCTTGCCAACCCTGCTGAAAATCTTTTCGGTCAGTCAATTTCTAGCCGACCATCTGATTCGCGATCCGGAATCGTTTGATCTGCTGCGAATCACCGAAGGACAAGCCGTTTCGCGAGCTAGTCTACTCGACGAAATACTCACTGAAACGATGGCGATGATCGATGAGCCCCAAATGATGCGCACTCTACGGCATTGTCGACAGCGGGAAATGCTTCGAATTGCCTACGGTGATTTCATAGGTCGTCATTCGTTAGAGGTTGTGACCGAACAGCTTTCGTTCTTGGCAGAAGCACTCATGGAAGCGGCGTTACAATGGGTAAGACAATCCCTGGAAAGGAAAAAACCACCGCCACGTGACCTGACGGGCCACCCTATTCGCTTTACCGTACTCGCGCTCGGAAAACTCGGCGGTACGGAGCTGAATTATTCGAGCGATATCGATTTGATTTTTCTAGCTGACATTGAAAATGTCGAGCGACAGCGAGCTAGCCAAGCACTTGAGTTTTTCGAACGGATGGCCACTCAGTTCATCAAAGCGTTGGCAGAAAAAACTGCCGATGGGCGAGTCTACCGTGTCGATATGCGTCTGCGCCCGTTAGGGTCAAACGGCTCTCTAGTATGCTCGCCTCAGGTGGCCTTTAACTATTACGAAAATCTAGGCCGCACTTGGGAGCGTCAAGCCTATCTGAAAGCCCGGGTCGTCGCCGGAAATCAGGAGTTGGGAGAAAAATTCCTTGAGGAACTCCAACCATGGATCTTTCGCCGCTATTTATCGCGAGCCGACATTGCAGGGATCGGAGTACTGAAGCGGCGAATTGAAAAAAGGATTTCTCAGGAAAATCGAACCGAACTCAATGTCAAATTGGGCCCAGGCGGAATCCGAGACATCGAATTCGTCGTGCAATTTTTGCAATTGCTAAACGGTGGAGACCTAAAGTCCATTCGCTGCCGCAACACATTGCAAGCGATCGAGCGATTGGAGCAGGCGAGTATTCTCAATCAACAAGAAGCCTCCATTCTCGACGATGGTTATCGCCTTCTACGGCAGGTTGAGCACTTCTTGCAAATCATGTTTGACCTTCAGACACATAGTTTGCCCGATACGATGAGTGAGGTGCGAAAACTAGCGCTGCGTATGGGTTTCAAGGATTCGGAATTGAAGCGAGCCGAAGAGATACTGCGATCCATGCTGGAAGAGAAAACAGAACGCATTCGCCGTATCGTCGATCATTTGCTCCATCGAGCCTTTGGCGATCAGGGCGAAACGGCCGAAGAGACGGACTTGATTCTCGATCCTGACCCCTTACCTGAAATGATTGATAAGGTGTTAATCCGACATGGTTTCTCCCGTCCCTACGATGCTTATCAACGACTACTGGAACTTTCGAAAGAAAAATTTAGCTTCTTGTCGACTCGACGCTGCCGACACTTTCTCGCTGCGATCGCCCCTCCCTTGCTCTCTGCCATTTCGCGAACTCCAGATCCCGACCGTACGCTGTCGCAGCTATCGAATGTGAGCAATAGTCTAGGAGGTAAAGCGGTTTTGTGGGAGCTTTTCAGTTTTAATCCCCCCTCGATGCAACTCTACGTTCGGCTCTGCGCATGCAGTCCCTACCTCGTTGAATTGCTGACAGGAAACCCAGGCATGATCGATGAATTACTCGACTCCCTATTACTGGATCGCCTACCACAGCAAGAAGAACTTGAAATTCAATTGCAAGAACTTTGTAAGAATGCAGCAGATATCGAGCCGATCCTTTTGAGTTTTCGCAACTCGCATCATCTTCGCGTCGGAACACGTGACATCCTTGGTAAGGAAAGCATATCAAACACCCACCGTGCTCTTTCGGATATCGCCGAAGTTACCTTACGGCAAGTGGTTCAACATGAGTACCAGCGATTATCTCATCGCTATGGAACCCCAACTCTCGCATCAGGACCGAGGCAAGGTGAGGAATGCGGCTTTACCATCATTGCCCTAGGAAAGCTTGGCGGCCGCGAACCGAATTACCACAGCGATTTGGATATTCTTTTTCTTTTCGAAGGAGATGGCTCCACCGTTCAGCGAGGTCCTGTTCGCAAAGGCGATACAACAACCAATCGCCACTTCTATAATCAACTCAGTCAACGCCTGATCCAAACCGTTTCTAAAATTACCCCTTGGGGTCGTCTTTACGAGATCGATGCTCGCCTGCGACCAACGGGACAAAGCGGTCCACTGGCGATAGCGGTGGAGGACTTGAAAAACTACTTCGATGAAGGACAAGGACAACTCTGGGAACGTCAAGCTCTATGCAAAGCTCGACCAATTTATGGTCCGCCGGAATTACAGGCCAAAACAATGGCCGTCATTCGCTCGATCATTACCGACATCGAATGGTCTGCTGACATTGCCAAGCAGATCTATGAAATGCGTATGCGACTTCAGCAGTCCGCCACTCCTAACAACATAAAACGTGGAGTCGGTGGAACTCTCGACATCGAGTTTTCTATCCAGGCATTACAAATCAAACATGCTCGACATCATTCTTCTATCATCATTCCCGGAACACTTGCCGCGCTGAAGCCCTTGGTTGAAATAGGGGCTCTTACCCCTGAGCACGCTTGGCTGATGGATGAGGGTTATCGATTCCTCCGTGGGATTGAATCGGGACTGCGGTTGATGAACACAGTTGCACGGCATGATTTCCCAAGCGAGGGGGAAGAACTTCGGACACTCGAGTTTTTATTGGGGATTCACGACAATGTTCCCATCGCGGAACGCTGCAATCAAATACGCCGACAAAATCGATTATTGATTACTGAGCTTTTTGAACTATTTAAATTAGAATAATCCTCATAATCGGCATCTCTGTCTAAATCGTGGAATTACCGGAATTGGAAACAATCGCTTCCGCCGGATACCTTGCGTTGAGCAACCTAAGCTTCCTTAGTGAGGGAATATTCATCTGTTTTATCGGCTTAGGTTGGTGACATGCCTGATATCACTCCATCTAGCGACATCTTGGGCAATTTTAGTGTTCCCTCGCTTGTCCCGTTTCAGCAAACGGGGCAAGACGTGTCCCAAGTACCCGCTCAGCCACCGAAGCCACTAGCTCTAACCAGAGTTCTGCACATCATTAACGGAGAGCACTTTTCAGGTGCCGAGCGAGTCCAGCAGGGTCTCGGATACAAACTCGACACCTTTGGCTTTCAAGCCGATTTTGTATGTCTCAAAGCTGGAAAATTCCTCGACTGTTGCGACCTACCTCCTAATCGCATCATGGTCTTCCCAATGACATCTCGGCAAGACTTTTCAGTGGTACCACGCATCACAGCGGTTGCGAAGTCTGAAAACTATCATCTTTTACATGCGCACACTCCTCGATCTGCGATGATCGCAGCAATGGTTGCAAGAAGGACCGGGCTGCCCTGGATTTACCATGTCCACAGTCCAACAGCACGCGATAGCACTCGACGCTGGATTAATTATCTGAACGACTGGATCGAGCGAGTAGCCTTATTCTCCTGCCAAAGTGTGATCACAGTTTCTAACAGCCTTCGAGGGGAAATGCTTAAAAAAGGCTGGGATCGAAAACGAGTGATGACAGTCCATAATGGCGTCGAACCACTTCCAGCGATCGATTGGGACAATCGTCCATCACATCAACCTTGGCAATTGGGAATGGTCGCCCTAATGCGCCCGCGAAAAGGTGTTGAGGTGCTGTTGGAATCTTTGTTTATACTTTCAAGTCATCGCCGAGATATCCACCTAAATTTGATCGGAAGTTTCGAGACAACTTCCTATCAGAATCAAATTGAGCGTCTCATCAAAAAATGGCATCTCGAATCGCTTGTGACAATGAGTGGCTTTACGAAAGACATTCCCTCGAAACTAAAGTCTCTTGATGCCCTTATTCTTCCCAGTTTATTCGGGGAGGGACTTCCGATGGTCGTTCTGGAAGCGATGGCGGCCGGATTGCCGGTCGTTGCTACCGCTGTCGAAGGTACGCCCGAGGCATTGCGACATGGCTTCGATGGCTTGATTGCCCTCCCTCGCAATCCAGGCGACTTGGCGATGAAAATCGAGCAACTTTGTTGCGATCGTATCACTTGGGCATCCATGGGACGAAACGCTAGGGCCCGCCAGCAAAGGCACTTTACCACAGAGATCATGGCCAAACGCGTTGCAAAGGTCTATCGACGAGTCCTAGATCACACTATCCCAACGAGACGATAGACGATCATCCTCGAAAACCTTTATAACGTATTGAGCGACTTTGGCTCACAAGCTGCCTCGAATCACGGTTTTCGTCCACTGCCTACGGCGTGCATCGTGTTGGCTCACTTCTCCTCTATGTCGCTTTTCAGAATATCATCACCCGATCGCAAATCCTGAAGCGTCTCTGGATCAACTAGCTGGGGGATGCAATCAGCATAACCTGTAAAGATCCTTCCAAAGCAAATCAAATAAAAATGAGATTTGCTGCCCACCTCCCCAAAAAAAGCTAAACTCGCTCCAAGGGTTAAGCTGTGGCAATAGGCTCGTGAGGGCCTAAAGTGTCTCGACCTCCTCCTTCTATCTGTGTTGGATAGTTTATGGAATTCCTTTTTGAAAAGCTGAGACGACTTTGGCATGCCGGTCGTAACTCCCCAGACATATTCGCATTAGTGTTGTCGTATCCGAGGACACCAAGTCAAAACGTCATTCCACTAATAACATTAGACCAACGATTTCGCTGGCAATCTGCCAAGCCTATTCAAGTTGAAGAATACCTGGAAAGACTTCCCTATCTAAAGCATTCCAAACAACAAAGTGTAGAATTGATACTTGGGGAGATCGAAGCCCGAGGGTTAACACCGACGGCCGAAGTCATCGTTGAGTATCTAACACGCTTTCCTGAACTAAAGGAAACCCTGACTCAAAGATTCGCTTTGATGGTGAGTGAAGATCAATCTCTGGATGATATCACCGTTGATCCAAGCATTGTTGATCTATCATCTTTTTTAACCAAGACGCCTTTCTTCCATCACGATGGAAAAGGTAAGCCTCGCTACGCCATCCGACGAATGCTTGGTGAAGGGCCTTTCGGCCGGGCGTTCTTGGCTGACGATCGAGAACTTAACCGTCTCGTTACTATCAAGTTTCCAACCGACTCGAGACTCAAAGAAGCAGCGCCACGTGAAAAATATTTAGCTGAAGCGCGCGCTGTTGCCAGCTTAAAGCATCCTCATATCGTCCCCGTCTATGACGTGACAGAACGAGCGGATGGTACGATCTATGTGGTATCAAAATACGTCGAGGGCCAGACACTCGAACGACGCATCATCCACAAACTCCCCTCTTATAAAGAGGGCGCTAGAATCGTCGGTAGTATCGCTTCCGCTTTATCTCACGCGCATCAACGCAACCTTGTACATCGGGATGTTAAGCCTGGAAATATTTTTATTGAAAATAGTTCTGGTGCTGCGTACATGGCTGACTTCGGATTCGTCTTTCAAACAGAGAATTACGAACCCAAAAGCCGAATTTCAGGAACTCCACCTTACATGAGTCCTGAACAGGTCCGCGGTGACATAAGAAAT
>JBEGUT010000117.1:0-9235 GCA_041178745.1 Planctomycetota bacterium
CTGATGCTATGAGCTTGTTCGCTTGGATTACCACTCGCATCCAAGATTGCTTCCACGATCGCCGGGTCACCATTCATCGTAGCCCATGTCAACAACGAGCGTCCCCAAAATGTGTCCCGTTGCAAGCTCGAGCCTGCAACAGCCATGCGCTTGCGAACAGCATCTAAATCTGAACTGCGAATCTCTGCAACAGCAGGCTCCGGCTGCAATGCCTGCTGCGCAAAGCGAGCGATCGCACCATCCACTGCCCCAATCACTAATGCCGAGACCACTAGGGGCACAAAAATCCTCTGGAAACGTTGGTGGAGTAAATTCTTCAATCCACGACGATCATAAACAAGCATCGTGAAGTATCCGCTGAGCAAGAAAAACAGCGGCAGTCGAAATCCATGCACAACAACCCACACCAAAAACAGCGGATCACTTCGCTGCGTATCGTGAAACATCCAGGGAAATTTGACGAAGCTCAACGATGCATGCAGTACAACACCCAAAAGCATGGCGAAACTACGAAGTGCATCGAGATCGCTACGTCGCTGTGTCATCCAATTACCCAATACTTAGAGTGTAACTTGTAAGTATCTTGTCAAACGAAAATTGCTACGACTCCCAGTCCAAAATCCGTCTCACAAGGACCGAGCCATATCGACTTAAGACGCAACGAATTATGCCCTTGATCCACTAGAGAAGCAATGGAAGGAATCAAGAGGCTTGTGTTCCAACGTCATATTTCAGAGACTTATTCCGATTCATACCCATCTGCAATTCCAATGCACTACTTCCGTATTCTCTTCCGAGCAATAGAAAATGTTGCAGTTAAAACACTAGAGCATCAGAAAGAAAAAAGAATTCGGAAATTAGAAGCAGATGTTTGCGGCGAGCAATCTTGGATCGACCAAGTTACTGAATGGCTATTTGTATTTAAGTCATCTCAATATGTTTTCAAATCGAAGCTACTCCAAAACGATCGACTTTGATGACGACATCGCCCCTCACTATACTCGCCGCAAGTTCGCCTAGAGAGAAATGACCAATTAAAGGAATCAACGCGTAGCGATCTTGATGAGCAACAACTTCTCAAGCGATACGTTCTTGGGATTCATTTGACATCGATACCCTTGAGCTAGCATAATGCGCCATCACTCTATGGATCACGCTTGCCTGACCAATGTGCTCTATCATTAATTACTCACAATTACGGCGTATCTCATCATGTCACTTATCTCTATCGCAAAACATCGAATCGCTTGTGATGAACATATTGGCGTACTCTCACTTCTGATGGCAATCGCCTGTTTCTCTCCCGTGCAAGCCCAATCTCCGAGCACTCCGAAAATCTTTGTCGCAAACCTTGGCAAAGAGACCACCCTTGAACTGGTTCAAATTCCTCCAGGTGAATTCATGATGGGAAGTTCACCGGAGGAGAAAGCTTGGGCGACGGGAATTGAAGGTGGTGCTCAAGCGGGAACCGAACGCGAATCCTATGAAGGGGAGCTGCCCCGCAAAATGAAGGTTCCTCATAGCTTTTGGATGGCACGCACTGAAGTGACCGTCGGGCAATTTCGCCGATTCGCCGACGAAACAGGCTATGTGACGGACGCTGAAAAACCAGGCGGCCATACTCAATGCTTTAATCCCAAATGGACCAGCTATAACCTGCGCACTACAGTCGTACATCCTTGGGATCCGATGTCGGGTAAAAGTTGGCGAGACCCAAATTTTCAATTTCCTTTGCAAGATGATTTCCCGGTCGTCTGCGTGAGCTGGACTGATGCGAAAGCATTTGCAGCTTGGCTCAATCAACAACCCGGCGTGAAACAAAGTATTCCCGAGGGATACGAATATCGTTTACCGACTGAAGCGGAATGGGAGTATGCCTGTCGAGGAGGCAGGAAAGACAGCACGGCATATTGGTGGGGCGATAATCTCGCCGAGGGTGAAGGTCGCTTCAACATTTCTGCTGTCGACTTCTTGCCTGATCGCAAACAGAAGTGGCCTCTAGCAAGCGCGCCATGGAGCGATGGTTACTCATTCGTCGCACCGGTCGATCATTTTGGCGAACGAGGCCGTAACGGCTTCGGGATCGCCGATATGTGCGGCAATGTCTGGGAAGTTGTTCTCGATCACTTTGATCCCAAGGGTGGCCACGAACAACTTTACACTACCTCGGAAAATTATCGTCCTGTGTGCAAAGGTGGTAACTACTTCGATGTTCCCGGAAACGCACGATGCGCAGTTCGATTAGGGCTCGCCGGTCCCAACTACTCGGATTCGCGAGACGGATTCCGAGTTTGCCTCGGCCCAATCATTCCTTCAAAAAAGTAATGCTATGCTAGAGTCCGTTTCTTCGGCAAGCGTCGTGAGAATAACACCAACTTGTACGAAGTTGTTCTTTTAAAAAGAAAAAGCCGGGCAGCGTCCCAAAGGAACTCGCCCGGCCGTAATTCAAATTATCAATCAAGACTCACATCCGACATCTGAAGCATTGAGCTTTTTCGGGCATCACCTAAACACAGATCCGGTGCGTATTAATAAGAGTTTGCTTTACCTGATAACATCGCTTGTCGAAGGTCTTTATCGACAGGAGAATCGGAAAGCCAAATCCCAAAAAGAGCCTTCTTGAATTCAAAGCCAGGGATGACTCCCTGTAACTTTCCATTCTTCAATACACAAAGTCCTTTGGAGGGGACATGTACGAAGTCGTAAACATCATTCTTTTTAACTTCGTCTTTAAGCAACTGTTGTAATTGCTCTATCTCACGCGCGAATATATCAGCTCTTCCGTTGCTAGACTTAGCTAGACCTTCTTGCAGTGACGAGACGAGAGATGCGCGACTGACGAATCCGGAAGTGATCCTGACCCGAATGGCCATCATTTCATCCGCTGCTAAGATGGACTGTGCATCGGTAGTCGGTTTTGGAAGATAGAGTCCGCTCTCGTAAATCTGTACAAAAGTTTTCGTTCGAAACCCGGCGCCATTGAGCTGAAGAACTTGGTCACCGATCTTTAGCTGCGGCCCTAGTTCAGCATTGGCTGTCGAAACAAAAGCAAAGCACAGCAAGCTTGCTAAAAGAAAGCTACGAGTCATCGACATAGCTGCCTCGATACTCAAAAGAGATAGCAGTGGTAGTCCCTGGTGAGAACGTTCCATCCTCCCACCTAACCGGAACTCGCCTCTTCATCCATGTGAGGGTATCTAATTGAACTAGAGAGGAAAATATCAAAAGCGTTGATTGCGTTAACGGAAAGTTCCTAGAGCGAACCAGACAAACACCTCTACTTACGATCTGCAATCAAAGAATGAATCAGGTTTCGCAAAATACATCAGCATGAAAAACCACACTTTTGCAACAAATTCCGATCAAGTATCGCGGCAATCTGTACCAATAAGAACAGAAACCATGCGAAAACAGCACCCAAGAGGGTTGCTACGATGTCGTGATAATCGAAAATAAGATTACGGCTGGACTTCTGCATGAACTCCCAAACGATCAATCCTATCGACGATACTAGATTCAACAGAATAAATTTCCAACGCAAGACTGAAGGATTCGAATTCACAACTCGCTCATTCCACATCACAAAGACAATGAATGGAATAGCGATCGCTGCTAGGAAGTTCGGGAGCACTCCGATGAGATATCGAATGAATTCGGAAGAGTCGTAATTTTGCCTACGATACCAATGCACCAAACTGAGGCAAGCCAAAGAGGCTATTCCAACAAGGGACCAACGCTTAGATAGCTTGATAAATCAAAGAAGGTTGCTCATTAGATTTCTACTCCATTGGGAGCACTGAAGCGTTCTTCGACAATATTGCCCATTTTTCCTCGTCCCCGCAGGTTCAAATACAAGAACCTCCACTTCCGCCTCAGATCGCGTGCGATGCTCAATTCCTCTTGCTACATCGCACAAATCTCCTGCCTCTGGATTCGCTGGCATGATCGCGAAACTCGATCACCATTAACCACTCCATAACAAAAAAGCATTTCGACTTTGTTGGACGAGGTGATAGTTGTATCAACATTCTGTTTTTTCTAACAATCTGTCAGATTTCGTACGATCGCCGCTGCGTGAACGCGAGAACGCGATCCGTTTTTTTCCAGTTCGCGTTAAGCATCGATGCATTCTAGTGCCTTCAATGACCAAAATCTTTCCGGGAAATAATGAATTCGTTGCTAACATCCGTGAAATGTCAGCGGCATAACCACCATGAATACCCATCGGGAATCAGAAATTCGTGAACGCATGACCCGTCACTGGCTAGCCTCGGAGCACGCTATACGTGCTTATGTGGCTGGAGCAGTTAACTCGTTTGCCGATCGCGAGGATCTCTTGCAACAGATTGCCTTGACAGTAGCTCGACGGTTTGAGGAATACGACGAGAAACGTCCTTTCCTGGCTTGGGCTTTATGGTTAGCCAAATCTCGTATCATCGACTTTTATCGCAGTCGTGGCAGACAACCGCATTTTCTAAGTGATGTTTTTTTGGAGAAGTACGCCGAAGTACTCGTCGAGAGGCAGGAGACAATACCGGCTCGGCGCGAAGCGCTCGAGCATTGTCTGAAGCAACTACCAGACAGATCGCGATCGCTCGTTCGCATGAGATATTACGACGAATTGAAAATCGAACAAATCGCTGATGCGGTACGTTCGACGCCTGCATCTGTTCGTGTCACCCTGCATCGGATACGCGATGTTTTGGCTGAATGTATAAAGCGAAAACTAGCCTCGGAGGGATTGGAATGATTCCTGACTCTCTTAGATTACAGATCGACCAGTGGCTTGATGATGACCTGCCGCTTGAAGATGAAATGTTGCTGAAGGAATGGTTTGAAACGACACCCGAAGCGATTGAGTTTCTGGGCGAACGGGCCTTATTGCAAACCATGCTGGCTAAGACAACAGCTTTTGATATTCCATCGCTGCATGCTGAATTGAAGATCACGCCGACCATTTTAGTTCCCGAGATGCCACAAAGACCTTCGGCAAGTTGGTTTGCGACACCTTGGATGTGGGTTCCACCCGCAACAATCGTATGCCTGCTGCTGATCTCTTTCTTCCTTCTGCCGGATGTGGTGGCTAGTCCGGCGGATTTGGTTCGGCAGACACTTGCCGAATACCGCTCTGCGATCGATCGTTGCTATATCGTGAAAATCGAAGCGGAGGGACGCCTTAGACGGCATCAATTTAAAGGACGTCTTGGTCCGGCAGACTCGACGCTTTGGGTTCGTGGCAACAGCTTTGTACAGATCTTCGAATCTTCGGAAGAAACATTGATTTGGGGTCGCGATCCTCGAGGATCTGTTTGGTTCACCATCGCCCGTAAATCGGCCGCCGTTTTTGAAGCGAACAAGGTTCCAGATGCATTACAGGAATTGTGCGATCTTCGTACGCTCGACGAAACGACACTGCTTGAATCGCTGCTTCGAGATTACGATCTCCAATACACAGAACGCCAAAGTCAAATCCAAACGATCCTAGCGAAACCACGCGAGCCAACAAACAGCTCGAAATATGGTGATTTGGAAATCGACATCGATAAGCAATCGCGACTCGTCCATCGAGTCTCCCTAGAAAGGCTTGTCGATAAGCGGCCAGTGGCCGTAGTGAGCTTCACGTTAAACGAAATCCAAGAGCGCGACGAGTCGTATTACAACGTACGAACCCACTTGCAGGATGATGCAAAGGTACTCGAACAGGAATCAAGATTCGGAGATCGCGTAGAGCTTCTGCGCGAGTTTCTTTCGAAATTAAGAGCGATCAATTCAACGAGAGTCAACTGACTGACAGAGGAGTCGATATGACACGGTCCTTCCAATTCATTTTTAGCGTAGTCTGCTCATGCTTTTTTGTCGCCATTGCCGTGGGTCAAGACGCTTTGCCACGCGGAGATGCCAATAACAAATCCCTTCTGCAACGCTTCGACACCAATGGCGATGGTCAGATCGACGAGACCGAACGTCGAGCGGTTCGCGAAAAGATGAAGCAAATGCAGAATCGACCTGGCGCCATGACGCCATCAGACAAATCAGAAACCATCGGTAATCGTATTATTACGGAAATGCAATTTCCCTCTAGCGATGGAAAGCTTATATCTAGCGTTCTCTCGATGCCGCAAGGAAATGGGCCTTTCCCAATTCTCGTAACGATCCATGGAGGACAGGGAAATCGCGACTTTGGCTACATCCGCTCCATGGCTGCCCCCAACGGTTTGTCACCAACCATATCAGCTTTCAATGAACAGCCTTGGGCGATCCTGGCCATCAGCTATCGCGCAGGCAATGGAGCACTCTTCGGGATGGAACAAGATGACGTCGTCGCTGGTATCCGCTTCGCTAAGTCACTTCCCAAGATCGATGCAAATCGAGTTGGCGTAGTGGGTGGCAGCCACGGTGGTCATCTGGCATTGGTTGCTGCTGAAAAAATGGGACGTGAGTTTTCATGCGTGGCAGTTGGTTCGCCCTGGATGACGGATCCCGTCGTCTACATGGCTGGCGATCCCACTAAACCACCTCTCTCCAAAGTACCTGAGAAAGCACGCGAGGAACTGCAACTCAACGGCCGTAGAATTCTCAATGGAATGAAAATGGGACGGCGCATGTCAGACGATCAAATCCGGGAATTCATTCAACAGCATTCAATCGAAGCCAACTCCGACAAGATCATGATTCCAACTTTGTTTCTCACCAGTCGAGGCGATGACCAAGCGCCACACGTTTTGATTGAACCAATGATCGAACGCATGAAGTCTGCGAAAAAAGAAGTGGAGGTTTATACCGCAGAGAAAAGTCCCCATGGCTTCTACTGGGCTCGAACAGTCAGCGCGGCTCGCGATCTGCGCGGTGAAAAGACAACCCAAGAAGCTGAAGAGGAATTGATCGCACGAAAAACGATGATCGAATTTTTCTCGAAACACTTTGCTCGCCAAGACGCTCAGACAGATCCCTCGCCACACTCCGGAAAAAAAGCCGACGGGACTGATACTGATTCAACGCCAGCAAAGGATTCGGCGAGTAAGCCCAAATCAGATAAAGAAATGGCAGATGATACTGCGGAAAAATCAGACACGAGTTCATCGGATGATTCTATCGCTAGCCAGCCGTCAGCTGGGCGTGCAGCTCGAGGAGGCGGGACGCGTGGTTCCGAATTGAGTGGTTCCGGAATGCAGCGAGGCAGGGCATTAGGTGGTGGATTAGGTGGGACCGATTTTGAATCGATCGCTGGGGATACAGGAAAACTCACTCGCGATGCCTTCAAAAAACAGTTCAATGGATCAGCCATTTTATCGAGTCGACCGGAGCTTGCGGATCGATTGTTCGATCGCCTGGACTCCGATGGCAATGGATCACTAAACAAGACCGAATACGAAGGAATGAAGGATTTGAAGAGTCAGTTTGGCCGAGGCGGACAAACTGGATCCGCCAACCCTACAGGCAGAGGCACAAATCGAAATGGACGCTCGGAGAACAACTCCTCTACAACCGATAACAAGTCTGCAGACAAAATAGAAACCCCAGCTAATTCTACCTCTAACAGAAATTCGAATCTAACTTCCAAGATCACCGAACCCATTGAAATCCAAACGGGCAGCTTGGTCGGTGAACAATTTGGAGATGTGCGAATCTTTCGCGGTGTTCCCTACGCTGCAGCACCTGTTGGCGAGCAGCGTTGGCAGGCGGCAGGCGATCCGAAACCTTGGAAAGGTGTTCGACAGGCAATTCAATTCGGAGCCCCAGCGCTGCAAGGTGAGGCGTTCGCGCCACGCAATACGCAGAGCGAAGATTGTCTTTTTCTTAATGTCTGGACACCTACCACTGCCACAGCAGACTCGAAACTCCCTGTGTTGTTTTGGATCCATGGTGGAGCGTTTATACAAGGTTCCGGTGCGCAGCCACGATACGATGGAAGCGAGTTAGCCAGACGAGGAGCCGTAGTGATTTCGATCAATTACCGACTTGGTCCACTGGGACTCTTTGCGCATCCCACACTAACAGCTGAGGTTAAGCCAACCGAACCACTCGGCAATTACTGCTTGCTAGACATGATCGCTGCGCTGCGATGGACGCGCGACAATATTGCTGCATTTGGTGGTGACCCAGCCAACGTCACCATCTCAGGTTCATCAGCCGGAGGGACGAGCTGCCTGTTTTTAATGGGAATTCCTGAAGCTCAAGAATTGTTTCATAAAGCAATTATCCATAGCAGTGGAGGGATTCAAAATATTCAAAACCTATCGGAAGCAGAAGCAGCTGGAGTGCGTCTGGCCGAGCACCTTAACTTAGGTCCACAAGCGACCCTAGCGGACCTGCGGCGCGTCGCAGCTGACAGAGTCGCAGTCGGAGTCGGCGCGATTCGCGAACTGAATCTCCCTGTGAAACCAATCATCGATGGTCGCCTAGTTAAGGCCCCACCTGCTGATACCTTTGCTCAAGGAAAACAAGCGAAGATTCCTGTGTTAATCGGTTCGGCTAACGGTGAATCGGGAGCAAGAAAGTTCGGTGACGATGTCGCTACCGGAGGAGCCTTCGGCTTTCAGCGTAAACTCGCTGATGACATGGTCAGGGCAGGGCAATCGGTTTGGATGTTTCAATTAACCTATGTTCCACCTCAGGCTCGCTCAAGTCGCTCGGCAGCCATGCATGGCGAAAGTGTTGCATACGCCTTTGGAAACATCGGAAAGTCTTTAGCTGAGCAATACGGGTTTCGCAATGAACAGGTTGCTAATAATGCCGCAAGGTCGCGTCGAGGAGGAGGGAATCGTCCAGCCGGCGGTGGAAGAGAAGATGACTCACAACCGGTCGAAGATTCCGAGCAAGGTAGAGCTATAAGCGAAGCGATGATGCAATACTGGGTATCCTTCATGCGTGATGGTAAACCAAGTGGCCGGAATTTACCTGCGTGGGCTAACCATACAACAACAGATCCTAAAACCATCGTCTTTGGCAACGAAGGAATCTCGTTGAAATAGAACTCAAGCGTAATAATGTTGAAAGCTATGTCGTGGAGAATAAAAGCCATGCCTTCGAAATATGCGATCCTCCTGATCATCGCATTCGGTTCTATCTCCAATTTTCTTCCCACCTTATCCGCTCAAGATGTTACTTCTCGTCCCGAGATTAATCGGCGGGAGAGATCAAGAGGAGCGGCGGATTTACGAGCATCACCAACTCCTGGCCAACGCGATGCGATTCGGCGTCTGCGCGAGCGCACCGAGAATGGCCCAGTCCCTGC
>JBEGUT010000118.1:0-9178 GCA_041178745.1 Planctomycetota bacterium
GACCTCTCCTTCAATTCCATCCTGCTTCATGAACTTAGCGATCTCTTGCGATTCGGCACGAACCTTCGCCACAACTTGTGGCACCAGATCGCTCAGCATCTTCATCGCCGCTTCCGGCTTCTTGGCCATCTGATTCTGCAATGTGTATTCAGCATGATTGGCAAATCCTAGCAAATTCGCTTTTTCTGCTCGTAACTTCGCTAACTGAATCACCAACGGTCTGTTATCTAGCCCGCCGTTCTCACCGATACCGCGATTGGCCGAAGCTTCCCAGACTCGTTGTCTCAACGCACGATTTTTAAGAGAAACCAAAACAGGTTGGCGTGTCGTATTGGTAATCGACAAAAGATATTTTCCCTCTAGCCCCTTCTGCTTGGCCGCTTCAGCTGCAGCTTGAATGTCCGCAGCCGACATTCCTTCAAGTTCGCTAGCCCGATCAACCACGACCGCGCGTTCTTTGGTAATAGCTAGAAGATTGTTTTGGAATTGCGTTGTCGCTTTCGACAACTCTTCATTGATCGTTCGCACGCGAGCTTGACTCTTGTCATCCAACTTAGCCCCCGCGCGAATGAAACCTTGATGCAGTTCTTCCAGCAATCGCATCTGCTCTTCGCTAAGCTTCAAAATATTGCGAGAATTCCAGAGCTGCTCGACTCGCTCGAACAACTTCCTATCGAGCATGATATTATCCATGTGCGACGCTAAGCGAGGAGCGATTTGCTCTTCAAGTGCCTGCAGTTCGGGTGTCGTATTTGAATTGGTTAAATTGAAAAATACTGCAGAAACCCTTTTCAAGATGGCCCCTGATTTTTCTAAACGAACCAGAGTGTTCTCAAATGTTGGAGCTTCCGAATTCTCCGCTATCTCACGAATCTCCTCCATTTGCTGCTTCATCCCAGCTTCGAAAGCCGGCATGTAATCCTCTATCTTGATTGAATCAAAGGGAGGCGCTTCCAGAGGTAGTGCACTCTTAACAAGAAATGGATTCTCCGCTTTCATGACAACTCCATTACCCACAGCCAATAAACATACAAGCCAAAAACCTAGTGAACCCATTACTCCCGAAGAGGTCCAATTCGGCAAATACATTGACATCTCTGTCTCCTGGAACAAATCGACGTTCCCAATTTCATCTACGATTTAAGAGGATGGCGATGAGAACCCAGAATATGACCTACTACCGCCCTTTAATCCGCCCGCTGAAAAAACCATTGTGGGTTGCAATGCTCTGACACTCAAGAGGTGCAACTTCCCCGTCATCCAGCGCAAGGTCCTTGCCTCGTATTTCCTAGCGATCCTTGGGCGCATCCTACCACCATTTATTTCGGCATGCGTTTCGAAGCAAATTCCTTTCAGTTATTTCTAAGGTAGACCTCGCCGAATCTCAACTCACACATGAAGATGCAACAGCCTCCATCGCAGAAATAAACCTGGAAAACTCTCTAATACCAACGAAAGAAGCCGACCTTAAGGTCGGCTTCTTTGAGATATCTCAATACCCTCGCCCCGCACTCTTTTGTAGCAGCGAAGCAACCCATTGGTACTTAACGATCAACCGATTTCGCGTTCGGATCGCTTGCTACCTCTTCCACCTTCGCGAGATATCCTAGGTAAACAAGCATGTCGCGAATTTCGCTGGCCGAGAGTTCCTCCAGCAATCCGGTAGGCATCAACGAGATTTTGCTTGGTGCAATTTCGTCGATTTCATCAGCAGCCACTCGGATCTCCTGACGATCGGCCTTGCGAATCGTCAAGCTGCCATCACCATTGGTACTCACAATCCCCACAACGGTGTCACCATCCACCGTACGTACCTTCTTAGATGCATACTGGTCGCTGATCACGTGCGACGGATAAAGAATCGCCTCCAATGTTTCCTGTCGAGTAAACCGGCGGCTGACGGCTGTCAGATCGGGACCGATCGTTGAGCCTTCTCCCTGGAATCGATGACAGGCCGCGCACTGCGCTTTCACGAAAGCCTTCTTCCCATCTTCAAGTGAACCTCGCTTACCGATATCGTGATCGAGATATTCTACGATCTTTTCATAATTCCACTTCGACTCTTTGTCGACCGACGGCAATGCCGCTTCAGGTCGATTGGGATACGTCTCGGTGTACCATGCCTGCCATCCACTTAGCGGTCCACCACCTTCAACAGCTGGCCTTTCGATTCCCGTCCAATGCTCCAGCAAGCCAATCGCCGGCGCGACATCCGACTGATCATCGGCTAATTTGATACCAACTAGTATCACTTGTCGAAATGCTTCAGGATCGTCGGCTGCCAATTCAACACCAACCAGTTGCTGCATAATCTCCGAAGCAACATCTGGCTCCAGCAATCCTAGACTACGTACCAAGTAATCCCAGTTATCACCTCCAGGTTGTCCTGCTAGTGCCATCGCTACCACGGCCCGTCGATCCGGACTGCGTCGCCATACCTCTCGCAAATAGCGTACTGAATCCTCATCTCCACTGCGTGCCAATATCGCAACGACACCGGTACGCAATCGCTTAAGGACATCGTCGTGCATTCCTTCACGATCGATCTTTTGATCCAGCTCGATAAGAACCTGACGATCCGATACATCCAATTTCGCGGGCAGCACAGGCAAGGCTGACAGCGCTGCGTTGGGCCAAATATCCCCTTCAGCAATAAAGATCCTTGCCTCTTCTAGTGGCATCGACTCTCCAAACTCGCGACTCGCGTTCATCACATATAGCGGAACGCTGCTGCCGGAATCGTATTTCTGAGCCGCTTCATAGAACTTCATTAATGAAAATCTCTCCGCTGCCGTCCAGGAATGAGGGATCCGCGGCAGACACAGTCCGATCAAAATCTTGTCTACCATCTCCGCATCACTACTCAAATAATTCAAAGCTGGCTCAATCACTTCCTCAGATCGAAGGTAGGTCAAGATGCGAATCAATTCGCGGTTGATCAGTGGCTCGCCAGCTGGAAATTCGCGAGCTAAAACAGTTCGCAAGGTAATCGCTTCGGCAGGCTGAATCGTTCCACGATGCAATGCAACCTGTATTACTCGCAGCAACTCGATAAAATCGCGATCGCTGACGAAATTTGACATAGCATCCTGACAGCACTTCAAAACCTCTTCGGCGTTTTCATGCGTCGCATTGGATGTCATTAAGGCCAAGCTACCTACAATGCGTTCTCGTACCAGCGGACTTGTGAGTAGATCATTTTTCCACAGCGTAGGATCGATTCGTTCGAGCAACCTTCGAGCAACCCAAGCGACATGTTTATCTTCGCTAGATAACAGTTTTCGGATGTCGGATAACTCGCACGATGCACCTTGTCGCAGCATACCTTCGGCAGCAGCACGAGTCGTTGGTGGATTGGAGTCTTTCAGCATCTCCCGTAATCGTTTGGTCGCCGACTCATCGCTTTGCAATGCCAACATCTGTGCCGCTTTGTAACGCAAGCCTTCATTAGGGGATCGCGACAATTCAATCAGGAAATCGGTATTCGGCTTCGGTCCAAACCACTGCATCAACTCGAGGGCTCGAATACGATAGCGGGCTGGATTATCAGGACTGTAGGCTACGCCGCTGACCAGGTCGTTCCAATCGTCACCCAAGTTCTTCTTGAGCATCGCGATTTCTTGCCTTGCCCAAGCAGCATTGATTTGCGGGAAACGAATTGCTTTGGTGATCCCTTCTCCCAAATCTTTAACGCGGTCAGGTATCTCTCCATTCCACGTCACGCGATAAATACCACCATTGGTCCCACGACCACCGGTGCAAAAATAGATTGCACCCTCTGGCCCCACATCCAGATCGGTTACGTTCAGCGGTTGTCCTTGCAAGAACACTTCATACTGCGCTTGGAAGGTGGAACCGTTAGGCTGCAAACGAACAGATAAAATACGTCCTTCTGACCAGTCTGCTAAAAACAAATTGCGTTGATAGCGAGTTGGAAAAGCGAAATGGTCGTAAACCAATGCTCCTGTCGGTGATCCACGGCCCGTGTCGGTCATCGCCGGAATACGATCCGGATAATACTCCGGCATCGTCGCCCAACCGCTGCGCCATCCCATCTCAGCACCTTCTACCACATGGAAAAGTTGAGTGGGGCGATGCCAAGCGGCTCCAATATCGGATTCCATATCGCTGTCGTGCACAAATAACGCACCGGTTTCGTTGAAGCAGATGTCGTAGGCGTTTCGCAAACCCCCGGCAACCACTTCGAGTTTCTCACCTTTTAAATCGGTACGGATGACGACACCACCGGGAGCTTTAATTCCGCGTGCATGTCCTCCTGGATCTTCCATACGAGGCGTTACCAAGTCACCTTCGTAGTAGTTGCGGTAAGTGCTCGAAACAGCCGGCTCACCCTCAATATTCTGATGATTTCCAACGACGACATACAGCATGCCGTCAGGCCCCAGAACGATACCATGCGCTCCGTGCTCACCCGCCGATCCTTTGAAACCAACTAATTTCTTAGCAACCTCCAGAGTTCCGTTACGGTCTTGATCCGCCAGACGATAAAGGCCCGTTCCTTCAGCACCTTCACCAGTGACATAAACTTCACCGTTGAGCGGTAAGATACCTTGGACATTTTTTAATGTTTCACAGTAGACTCGCGACTTATCGACCTTGCCATCTTTGTCGCTGTCATAAAACAGCATCAAAGGACCACCTTCCTGAGAAGCGATAATATGACCGAACTCATTGAAGGCCATGGCAATTAACGATCCCGCAGCTTTATCATCGAGAATACGTTCCACTGCAAAACCTGGTGGTGCTCGGAATCGCTCTCCCTCATGGCTTTCCGTCGCAGGGACTTCAGCACGCCGATCCCAAGGAGCCGTTTCACCTAACACGCCGTAAACCGCCGCTGCACTCCAGCGAGCATCGTTGTACGTGGTCGCTACCCAGTTCGCGGGAACCTCTAAAGAAGTCCTCCAGGTTTGGTCGGTAGAGTACGAACTCCACGCACCAGACGAAGGTTTTACCTGCACTCTCGCGGCAAGTGCTGCCGTATTACCTTTCGTATTGCGCACGCGAACCGCAATGACATTGCGACCGCGAATCATATGCTGACGAATGTCAAAGGTTCCCATCTGACGGGACGATTCGCCCACGCCAATACGACGGCCGTTGACAAACAATTCGTAGTCATCATCAGCACTGATCGTTACCAACGCTTGCTCCACGTTGCTGATATGAAACGTCTTGCGAAAATAACAGTCGGTTTCAGGAACCGCATTACGAGGATGCTCAGCAGTCCAAATCCACTTCGCTTCCTGCGTCTCCGCCATCACGCTGTTGGACATCGCTGCGACAGCTAAAAAGATCACCTGCAGCATCCAGCGACACAACCTCGACGAGCCATCTCGATCCTTGAGGATTGCCACCGATGCACTCCATCCCTTTCGCATGCGGCCGCTCATTTCATCGCATCCTTTACACTTAACAATCCTGATAGCCCATCTTGGGCCGTCACCGCTCGTTCAATCAATGACTCTTGACGATCCTTATTGCCTAGATGGTTTACCTAGGCGGCCCCTGAGTGGGCCATTTATTTCGAAGTTTTCTACAGAAAATCCGCCGACAACCACGTGTTCCGTAGCGCAGCGAACGCCTCTAGAGAGACTCCCTATGTGATGGAGGGTACAGATTTTCGCCTATTGGTGACAAGGTCAACTTTTTTGCTCGGTTTCCTAAGCTTTTGATAGCATTTCCGAAAATTTAAACGCACCCTTCAAAAAGGCGGAAAAAACACTAGACTGTGACGATCCGGAATTTCTCTTGGCTGAGAATTTCCGCGACCTGAGGGCTACCTAGAGACTCTAGGTAAGCCAAGTTGGTACAAGCTACTAAGAATGGGTGTTGGCACAAAGCTTTGCTTACGCGAAACTTGCCATCGACAAGTACGATGTCTTTGCCGATACTTCTTTCTGGATGCGTCCGTAGCTCAATTGGATAGAGTATCGGTCTTCGGAACCGAGGGTTGCAGGTTCGAGCCCTGCCGGGCGTACTATGATTTTTCCTAGGTTTTCTAGGGCTTTTTTGCGAGATTGGTTCGAGAGTTTCGAGCCAAGTTTCGGGTTGCCAAAACGGTAAATACCGTTTTTGTGCATGGCATGGAGTTCGGCCTAAAGGTTTTTAACCTTTTCAAGGGCCAGTCTATGCCATCATTGAACAGCAGCGTTCCAGCGTATCGTTTCCATAGGGCCAGCGGTCAGGCAGTCGTGACGATTGCCGGTAAAGACCACTATCTAGGGCCACACGGCACCAAAGCCAGCAAGATTGAGTACGACCGACTTATCGCTGAATGGCTGGCTGGCGGTCGCTCAGTCGCTTTCGGGAAGCCTAGTGAGTCGCTTTCGGTCAATGAATTGATTCTGGACTACTGGAAACATCTCAAAGCCGAGTTTCGGAACAAACGGCACCATGGAGAGTTCCACTCCTTTCGCTATGCACTTCGCGAACTGAAGCGGCTATACGGTTCGACGCCAGCGATCGACTTTGGGCCTATCCAGCTAAAGGCACTCCGCTTGAAGTTCGTGGAGCTAGGTTGGTCGAGAGTTTACTGCAATGCACAATCGAAGCGACTTTGCAGGATGTTCAAGTTCGCCACCAGCGAAGGTAAGCTACCGGCAGCAGTGTACGACGCGTTAAGGTTGGTGGAGCCACTAAAGCCAGGAAAGACAGCGGCGCCGGAAACCGAGCCTATACTTCCTATCTGCGATGACATCGTTGAAAAGACGATCGCGAAGTGTAGCAGTATCGTCAGCGATATGATTCGACTGCAGCGGTATTGTGGTTGTAGGCCAGCCGAAATTGTCGCGATTCGAGCAGGTGACATCGACCGAAGCGGAAGCGTTTGGACGGTCGAGGTCAGGGAGCATAAGACCGCGCACCGCGGCAAGAAGCGTTTTCTGTACTTTGGGCCAAAGTCACAAGCGATCCTTTCGAAGTACCTAAACCGCAAACCGGAAGCGTTTCTGTTTTCACCAAAGGAAGCGGAAGCCAACAGACGCGCCGAACTATCGAAGAATCGAAAGACTCCGCTTTCGTGCGGAAACAAGCCAGGCAGCAACACCAAGTCGGCACCAAAGAAGGCTCCACGAGATTGCTACGACGTCGCGAGTTATCGACGTGCCATTCACACCGCTTGCGATAAGGCGAAGGTTGAACGTTGGTCACCAAACCGACTTCGGCATACAGCAGCGACGGAAGTTCGATCCAAGTTCGGACTAGATCACGCGTCCGCACTATTAGGCCATAGCGACTTGGCGATCACGACCACCTACGCGGAACTAGACGCGTCGAAGGCACGCGCCGTTGCAGCGGAAATCGGTTGAAAAAAATCACCAGGAAAATGATTCGCGAGTCGCTTCACCGTCTTACGCTTTCGAGATTATCGCGTTAGCTTTCTTCGAAATCACGTTTATTTCAAAGTGAGTTGACGCGTTTAGTAAAATTACGTTTTTACCGCTGGTTTGTAGGCGGTTGGTTTCTTTGCAGCGTTCTTGAAGGAGGAAGCCGAAAATGGTTTCACAAGATTTACTGCCGGTGCGCGACGCATTCGACGCCATCGGTCACAAGGTTTCATCGACCGCTATCTGGCGATATTGCACCGCTGGTATCAATGGCCACCGACTCCGCAATTGGAAGATCGGAAATTCACGCAAAACAACGATCGAGGAAGTTCTGAAGTTCTGCGAAGCGGTTGGTTCAGGTTCGCCACCACCAGCAGCAGCAAAGACAAGCAAGCGACATCGGCAGCAGATCGAAGCCGAGCTAGATCGCGAACTAGAGCCGGAATCAAAGTGATTCGCGGTTTGTATTCACCACTAAAAGGAAAGATTGACGGAACTATGTATTTCGCACACGGACGGCTTTCGTCAGCAATCAGGATGCACTTTCTATGGCTAATATGGCCAATAAAGAAAGACCCGCCGCCGGTCAAGCAGTCGGGTCATCAGTGGTCGAACAACAATATAGTGCACATACAATACTAACTCCGGTCAAAGTTTTAATCCGACAGCATCCCGATGGTTTCGTGGAGGTTTATGCCGACGGCCGGATTCAACTTTACGTTCAGAAGGTACTCGCGGCACCGGGCGTCGAGGGTGAACGGCTTGCGATAGAGTATGCCGACGTCTCATTACCTATAAGTCATCGCGGCTTGGATGATGCTACCAAGCTGGTCACAACGTTTGACACTAGGCCGATGACTGTTTCCGATTTGGTGACAGTTCAGGCTTCGCTAGGGTCGCTTCAAGTTCTAAGTAATGCAGGAAGGAACTTGAATCATGGACGTTGATAAGTCGCGGATCGTCATTGATAACAATTCACACCTCCCAACCGATCACTGGTTGGTTGCTGAATCATTCCGAAACGAAAACCGTTTAGCGAGTCAGTTCATTGACAAGACTTGCGATCGGCTTCGATATGTTCCTACTTGGAAACGCTGGTTAGTGTGGGATGGTAAGCGATGGAAGGAAGATATTGATTCATGTGGAGTGCTTGCGGTAGCAAGGCAATTCTCTAGTGAACTATGGCAAGAATTCGGATATGCTGCGCGGATCGCGACGCGTGATGAAGTTCCGATGATACATACATTTGTGAAGCGGGCAAACGATCACAAAGTTATTTCGTCGGTACTGGCTTTATCGCGTTCAGACCAGCGAATTGTCATCCAGCACGATCAGTTGAATTCGGAAACTGGAATCTTAAACGTTGACAATGGAATCCTTGATTTATATTCAGGGGAGATATTCAGGCACGATCCAAGTCGAAACATTACCAAACTGGCGCCGGTCGCATACGACCTCTACTCTGACTGTCCTCAGTTCAAGTCGATGCTGAATCTGATTTTCGATTCCGATCCAGAGTTGATTCGATATGTGCAGCAGCTTCTTGGTTATGCGATCAGTGGGGATTGTAGTGAGCAGATATTACCGATCGCTTACGGTAACGGCTGTAACGGCAAGAGCACCTTGACCAATATCCTTCTCGCGATTCTTGGCACCGACTACGCGGTAATGGCCAGCGAAGGATTGTTGCTTGGAAATCGGCCAGAACATCCAACCGATAAAGTACACCTTTACGGCAAGCGGTTTGTTTGCGTTAGTGAGCCTAGCGAAGGTCAGCCACTCAAAGAAGGTCGAGTCAAGGAATTGAGTGGAGATGCAACGATAACGGC
>JBEGUT010000119.1:0-9100 GCA_041178745.1 Planctomycetota bacterium
CGAAATCTTGTAATCGCCAGCGTCCATCGGCTCGCTGTGACTGAGCCAAAAATGCTAAACCCAATTCAATCGATTCCTCTGTTCGCGGACCAGCCGCCGATCCGCTCGAAGAGGAATCGCCTTGGCGCGTCCTTTCCATTCTTTGCTGAAAAGCCGGACGAGGAACTGGCCCACCGGCACCACCTCCGCGCAGCGCGCCCGCATTGTCGCGAACAAACCGCTGAGTAATCAGTTCCTCAGGAACCGTCAATGGTTGTAGCTCGGCTTTCTCGGTAATGCGATTTCCTTTCTGCGCATCCATCGCTAAACCACCAAGTCCTTCTTCTGCCTTGACATCCAACGGTCGCTGCGTACCGGAGGATTGGCTTCGAGGTCGACCACCTTCCATCGACTTCTCTCTGAGAATTTCATTCGCGATTCCATTGAGGCTATCGGCCTCGGCAACCATTTCAGAAGGAACATCTGCAGTACCTGAATCGCCCGATTCGCCAACCTTGGTTTTACCTTTCGTATCCCCTGTAGGTAGATCGATTTTTTTAATTCCACCAAGCGACTTAACGATGGGTCCCGTAAGCTGCTTGCCGCGCGAAATGGGAGAAGCTGTTACACCTCCTAAACCCGCTGCAGGATCGTCAGCAATCGCATCGCGTTCTTTCCGAGTGATCGATAGTGCAGATGCAGGAGTGGGCATGGAGCGGTTATTAGCCAAACTCTTCATGGCTTCACTGCGAAGTATCTCCGTCGCCGTTACCGCTGTAGTGTTCGTATTGGATCGACTTTCCTGCACCGCCTCCATGTTAGCTACAGCTTCTAGTGATTCGGATGAAGACGCGGTAGGCGATTGCGAGTTTGCTTCCTTTATCGATTCATTAACGACTGGTACGCTGCGAGCACCACCAGAACGTCGTGCGACGGTTGCTGACTTCTGCAACTTAATCTCAGGAATCTCATTGCTGATTTCCTCTGGTTTGAAGCCGGGCTTTTTACGATCGGCCAGTTCAGGTTTCGGCACGCCGGCAGCGACCGGTGGGTTTTGCAGTACCTTGAGTGCCTCCGGGCGGTTCAGCGAGGCAGGGTCGCTTGGCAAATCCGTTTTGCTTACCGTCGCCAAACTATCGCTAACACTTTGATCTGGTACTGGCTCAGCCATCCGTTCAAGCGGCACTTCGGGGACATCGATTTGCGAGGTTGCTTGACGATTCACATCCGGAGCCGCGCGAGAAAGCTCAGCCATCTCAGGCTCATTGCTCGTCAGCGTTGGAACAGCTTCTACTTTTGGCATCAGAGCTGCTTGAACTTTTTCCTGCTTCAGTTCAGGTTGCAGCGTTGGAAGCTCAGCCTTTTCGCGTGCTGCTAACTCCATCGCACCGTCCACAGCCAAGCTCTCCTCGCTCGCTTCATGCTTGGTCTCAATGGCCCGCATATAGTCGGGTCTCGACGGAGACTTTCCATTGAGTGCACTCGCACTCGCTGCAGTAAAATACTGCTTCGCTGCTGGCTCCTTGGTAACATCTTCAGAAACCGCTTCGTAAACGTCGGGCCACAGCTTTGCAAAGATCACAACTTTTACCGCTGCAACCATCAACATCAGATGCACCATCACACTCAATAGAAAAGCTACCTGCATCGAACGCTCAACAAACCTCCCTGCGATGTACCGCAGAACTAAAGAAAGCAGCGTCAGGACTAATGGAACGGAAAGCAGGTAGGTCCACGCGTTATATTGCCAGCGAGGGTCATTGAACCTGAGGTAACTGACCACCATCCATAAAACCAGACCACCCATCAAAACCATCACCACATCGAGCGGCCAATAAGTTTCTTTGCGAACTACCCTTTCCTCCGAAAGAAACTGCTCAATGCGCGAGGGCCTGCTTTGGGTTGTTCCGGATACTGGTAATCGTGATGCAGTGGTCTCAGATCGTGACATATCAGGAGCCTCCTTCAATCGTCACAGAGTAATCCGAGATACCGGCTTGGTTGCAGAGATCCATCACCGTTACTACGAACTGGAACTCCACTCTACGATCACCGCGAATGATGACTGACTGCTTCACCGGATTATCGGCGACCGCGCGGCGCAATACCTCTCGCAACGCATCGGCTGCGATTTCTTTAGCATCGAGAAAAAACTTCCCCTCTTGATCGATACTGATGATCAACTCCCTCGGCTCAGCGGTCATCGGAGCAGCACTGCTAGCCGAAGGAAGAATCACATCGAGCTTGCGATCTTCCTCGGAAAGACTCGATGTAACGAGAAAGAAAATCAAAAGCAGAAACACAACGTCGATCAACGGCGTCAAATTGAGCGCCGAAAGAGCTTGGCTGGTTTTCAGCTTTACGGCCATATCAAGCGACCTTCAGAACAAGTCAAGTCAAACAGTGAAATAGAATTATGACTTCCCTTTAGCTCGATCTGTCCCACCGGAAGGAGCCGTTGGAATCGTGCGAGAAGGGGATGCCGTCGCAGGCGTTGAAGTGGACGACGATGTTGGCTTCGCATTCTCGACCGGCTTGCGAAGGGCGCGAGTTGTCGTGCCGTCAAACCTTGCTTTGCCTTCGTATCGTTCTACTTGCGCCATCAAATGAAAGAGCAACTCATCCATACGACGAAACAGAGAAGTAATTTTACCTTCGAAGTAATGAGCTGAAATCGCTGATGGTATTGCAACAATCAAGCCTGCTAAGGTTGTTACCAACGCAATGTAAATACCTTCGGCTAGTTGTTCAGCTCGATCCTGGCCTGGTAACAACTGAGTTGTAGCATGAAAGGCTTCGATCATTCCCCAAACCGTACCAAGCAATCCCATCAAGGGTGTCACTGCCGTTGCCATATTAAGCCAACGCACATTGGAATACATCCTGTCCGCCTCTCGTTGGCTCGCTTCGGCAACAGCATGCTCCATCTCAGCCATGGGCCGCCCGACTTTCAAAAGCATAGTTCGAGTCACAGTCGCCGCCGCCGATGGATATCTTTGGCACAACTTGTAAGCTGCAACCGGATCGATCGAATCATCGAGCTTTGAGAGCTCCTGTAGTCCTCGAACCAACTTGGGAGGGATGATCCTTCGCTTGCGAAGCGCGAAAAAACGCTCCAGTGAAATCGTGACCACCAAAAGACTCATAAGACCAATCGGTATCATCATCCATCCACCCAAAATGAGCAGATTGAAAAAATTGATCCCGGATTGCATCAGAGATTGGGTCGTCGACAACTCCTTCGAACCATCCTTGGTATCACCCGAAGTCAGTTCTTTGAGTTGCTCACTATCGACAATCCCAGCTTCCTGAGCAGCATCATCGGCTGTTGCTGGCTCTTGAGCGGCGAGCGAAAACGACATCCCCAACAGCAACAAAACTGTCACGCAGTAGCCGAGCCAGCGAAAACCCTCTTTGCGATGCATCCCCACGTAACTCCTGGGAAGTTGCCTACCTGTGCCCCTGATACGGGCATTTCCCAAGAATGCCGCGTTCGACGTCGAACCCATTATAGTTGCTTTAACGCCTCAAGTCGCGTTTTTGCCTGAACGGCAATCTCATGTTGAGGATGTTTATCGAGGATATACTGGTAAAAATCATTGGCAATTTTTATCGCTTTATCCCTCTTTTCCCCCTTCAATTCAGCTATTAATACCTCGCTGCATCGCCCTGCCTCGAAGGCGCTTCGAGCTTGCCAATTCTTGATTTCGGGAGTCGCACTCTCCCCCCCGTATCCGTACATGGCTCGCTGAAACTGCGGAATAGCCTTGGTGAAATCTCGCTGACCGAAATAGAGTTCGCCCAACATGAACCGCGACCGAGCTGCCACCTCACTGCGATATCTGTCCGCCACATCGCTAAACGCCTTGATCGCTTCGGCTGTCTGGTTCTGATTTTGGTAACAGTACCCGAGTTCATACATCGTTTGAGCAATGAACGGTGAATCGTTGTATTTATCCAAGATTACCTGCAGCCAAGTTTGCATCTCTGGCCAAAGCTTTGCTTCCCGCAAGCATTGTGCTCCGTGCAAGTAGGTCAAAACTTGTACCTGCGCAGGAACCGGACTGCGATCAGTGAGTTTTTCAAGCGCCGCCCGCGCCTGACGGTAGAACTCTAAAGCGGGAGCGAACTGATCTTGCCGGAATTGGCACTCACCAGACATAAACAGTGCCGGAACAATCATCGCACTCTCGGGAAACTCTTTGGCCAACTGAGCAAACTTCTCACCTGCTGGTTCAAATTGATCCTGCTGGTAAAGCGACCAACCGAGCTTATAGATCGCCTTTTGTTTCAAGACCGATTCGCTTGTCAAAGCAGCGGCCTGGTAATGTTCTGTCGCCTTCGCATATTCACCCTTGGCGTAATCCACTTGCGCCAAATGATAATGAGCTTCCGCTGCCAATGGACTCTTGGGAGCAGTGGTGGTCAACTCCGAGAACACGGCTACCGATTCATCATCCTTCTGCTGCGACTTCAGTGCCCATCCCAATTCATATAGCACTTTATCCATAGCCGGATAGTTAGGCTGCTCTTTTCTAATACGCTGAAAAGAATTTGCTGCCAAAGAAAATTGTTTAGCCTGCGTTTGAGCTAAACCGAGTTCGTAGAGACCGTTACCAAGCCGCTCCCCTTCCGGTTTGCTACTAAGAAAATCGTTCAAGGCGGTGACTGCTTGTTCCAACTTACCGGCTTGGCGCAGTGAAATACCCTTCGCCAATTTCGCTTCCACCACCACCGCCGGTTCCTCACCTTTAGTTATCAACGCATCAAGCTCACTCACTGCTTCGTCATACTTTTGCTGCTGCATCAGACTCCAGGCTTTACCATACTGAGCATAGCCAACCAATTTCGGATCTGGCTTCGCCTCGAGCGCTTTGCGATATCGCTCTAGCGCCTGATTGAAATCTCCCTCCGCTGCAGATAGCTGAGCTAAACGGAATTCAGCGTTGCTGCGCATCGCGCTATTGGGATACTCAGTAAGCAATCGCTCCAGTATCTGGGCCGACTCTTGCACCTGACCGCGTTGCGCTAGAACGGTTGCCAATAATAACATCACCTCATCGGCCTGAGCCCACTTCGCATCCTTTTGTAAACTCGCTTGAAGTTGCTGCTGAGCTGCTTCTGGATTGCTGCTGAACAAGTAGCTTGAACCAACGATAAAGTGCGCTTCGGCTTGCAGTGTAGGCGAAGGGAGCTTATCGATTTGTGGACCGAGTATTTGAATAACTTTATCAAACTGACCCGCCGTATTACGGGCTCGATTTAAACGCAACACCCATAGATTTCTCGAAGGGTTTTCTTTGTCCATTTCCAGCAATTTGGTGTAACGATCAATAGCACCCACAGCATCACCTTTAAGCAAAGCTGATTCAGCGCCGATGTACGCGACATCTGATAGAAGCGGGTCCTGTGGATAGTTCTTCAAAAAGAATTCCGACCACTCCAAGGCTCGGTCGTATTGCTGCGACTGCAAGCTAGAGAATGAGAGATTGTATGCGGCCCGAGCAGCTACTGGACTCTTCGGATCGACATTGATCACATCCGCATAGAGACGGTTGGCATCATCGATCTTGTCGGGCTGCTCATAGAGCGCATCGGCTAAATCCATTTTCAGCAGCGTGGCGATCGCTGGTGGTGATTGCCACGCAAGCGCTGCTCTCGCTAGTTGCTCGGCACGTGGATACTCTCGATTTTGAATCGCCGCTAATGCAAGCCAATGAGAGGCTTCAGCCGCTTTGGAATCTTGCTTCGAGATGAGCTTTTCAAAACTTTTGGTCGCTTCTTCTTTCTTACCAGCACGGAACCACGCTTGGCCAGCCGCCAACATCGAACCGGCTGCTAAATCAGACTGAGGAAATTTATCAGCTACCTGCTGATAGAGTGCTGCAGATTCTTCCAGTCGCTTCTGCTGTCCCACACAATAAGCTTGCCGATAGAGCGCATAAGACGCATTAGCAAATCCCTGCTTCGCTGCTAATTCAGCATACGCTGCTTCAGCCTCCGGAAGTTTTTGCAGCTGCACCAACAAGTCGGCTTTGCGCAGCTTCACCTCGTCTACCAATCGATAAGCAGGAAACTCCTTGAGCAATTGGTCGTAGGTTTCGACGGCGATACCAGGCTGCTTGAGTTCTTCGTAGCAGACACCCATCGAGTAGTAAGCATCAGAGCGAAAGGGGGATGCCTTAAGCTCTGCCGTAGAGATTAGCTTTTTATACCAGGTTACCGCTTGATCGCGCGCACCCATCGCGTACTCCGCTTCACCCGCATAGAAACAAGCTTGATCGGTGAAGTCACTCTCAGGATATTGCTTCAGCAAAGCTGCCATCACATCGCGACAGCGTTTGAAGTAAGGCAACTGCTCCGCAGCATTGCCTTCGCTTTCTCTCGCTAAGGCATAGTTGCTAAATCCAAGATTGACGATCGTCTCTTGTCGCAGTTCCGATTTCGGATCCTTTACAGAAATCTCAAACGCTTTGATCGCTTCTTGATAATCGGGAATTTCGGACTCCATATAGCACACGCCGAGATAATGCTGTGCTTTGGAAATAATCGGGTCGGCAGGGTACTTTGCGATGAGCTTTTTCCATTCGGCGATCGCTAAGTCGAAAGCGCGATTGTTTTGAAAGTTGGCGGCATCAGCATAGATGCTCAACGCCTCAGCGCTCGATCCTCCGACACCCTCCTTGGTATCCGCTTTTCCTGCGCCTGCCTGTGGCTTAGTGGTTGTTTTCCCCTGCTGCGCTTTAAGATCGGCAGCGTGCCCCCCCAATGCCAACACGATTGCAAAGATGCAATTGGTGATTGGCAGATCAACCCATACTTCGCGTACACGAGAAATGACTGGCAACATCTTTCGTCTTATCATCGACCGCTTAACCTCGCCCATTCCATGCATGATTTGGCAACATCTCTTCAATCCTGAGCCCCTGTAGTGTACCGTAGAGATAGCGTTCTCTACAGCTAGTTTGGCCGAGAAGTGAGTTCTCCGTGGTACATTCTTTGATAACCGGTGGTGCAGGTTTTATCGGTTCCCACCTAACCGAACTTCTTCTCGCACGTGGCGACCAAGTTACAGTCGTCGATGACTTCTCAACCGGACAACCTACGAATCTTACCCGGGTTACCAATAACCCCCGTTTAACGCTGATTCAGTCCGACCTGGGGAATCCCGATTTGGTTCATTCTCTGTGCCGCCAAGTCGACCGCGTCTTCCACCTCGCCGCGGCCGTGGGTGTCGCCCTGATCGCCAAACATCCAATCCAAACCATCGAAAGAAATATCTACCCAACCCAACTGCTGCTGACCGCCCTGCGCGAAGAAAAACAGCGAGGACGAAGTGTCCCCTTTTTCTTGGCCAGCACCAGCGAAGTTTATGGCAAGAATCCGAAACCGATTTGGAATGAACAGGACGATCTTGTTTTCGGAGCCACAACGAAACCGCGTTGGAGCTACGGAGCGTCCAAGGCGATCGATGAATTTCTGGCGCTGGCCTCCCATCGCGAAATTGATTTGCCCATTGTGATCGGCCGATTTTTCAATGTGGTCGGCCCACGCCAAACAGGTGCCTATGGTATGGTGCTCCCGAGATTCGTCGAAGCCGCTCGCCGCCAGCTACCCCTAATCGTTCACGACGATGGCTCGCAAATCCGCTGCTTTGCCCATGTCGCCGATGTTATCGATGCCGTGGTCAAATTGCTCGAGACCCCCGCTGCCCACGGAAAGGTTTTCAACATCGGCAGCGATACGCCGATATCGATTTTGAGTCTGGCGCAGGGGGTTCGCGACATCGTTAACCCTTCGGCCGAAATTCGCTTTCAAAGCTATGCCGAAGCGTACGATGATGACTTTGAAGATATCCGTCGCCGGGTTCCCGATTTGACCCGAATCAGGTCCACGATCGGGTACCAACCCCGCTTTGGGCTAACCCAGATCATCCAAGATGTCTGGCAATCCCAAATTAATTCACAAAACGCTTGACCTGCGAAGGTCGTCGGTAGAACAATAAAGTCTCATCCTGGGTCCACCCAACCCCGCTTTGGAGCGTACCACTCAAAGCGAGTCGCTTTTCTAATATAGAAGCCTCTTATCATGCATTCTCATCCGACAACTGCAACAACGAGTGATGCGACGTTCTCTGGATCTACCATTGAGGTTGCTGCTGAGTTGAACAAGGCTCGAAGCAAGAAGGGTCGACGATCTGCGCGACGTGGATTGACATTGATCGAAGTGATGATCGCGACCACGATCACATTGTTGATGCTGGCGGCACTAACCGAAGGCTTCAAACGCATCGGCGATTCGATTTCAGAAAACCGTGCAGCGCTTGAAGTCTCGAATCGTCTTCGCGGAGTTGCGTTTCGACTCAAACAAGATCTAGAAGGCGTGACTGTCCGGCTGACACCACCGGCTAACCCAACCACCGGACAAGGTTACTTTCAGTACTACGAAGGCCCGATGTGCGATTACACCGCATCAGCCTACGTGGGTGATAAAACCAGCAGCGACCCATTCACCTACGCTCCAGCCGCACGCTACGGTGACATCGATGACATCGCGATGTTCACAACGCGTTCCGGAGACACCTGGCATACCGGTAAAGTTCCTCGCTACATCTTAAAGTTGAAACAAGGAATTATCCCTACTTTCCCAGCGGATCTACAACCGGAAGTAATAGCTTCGCAGTACGCCGAGGTCATCTGGTTTGCACGACCCCACGACGATCCACAAATACCCAACGCGGCTGATTCTGTTGCTTACGATGATGCTAACGGGGATGGCTTACCTGATGTTATCAAGCTTCATCGACGTGTGCTGCTGATTCGCCCTGACCTCAATGATGTTGTTAGCGGTCGGCTACCTAGCTACACAGGCGCTGGCGCATGGATGCTCGCGACCAAAGATCCTTACTTCGGCATGCATTTGCCTCATCAACAATGCGATCTTTCAATACGTCGTGTTGTCGATCCTTCTAATACCGTGGCCGATGGTGTCGCTTCCAATTCTCTTCAGGATCTAATGCTTCCTCAAAATCGATTCGCCCACTTTGTTCGACCACTGGAAAAAGTAAGTAACGGCTACTCGATGCCGCTGTTGGCTTTGGACAATGCGTACGCTGTTAGCC
>JBEGUT010000120.1:0-9048 GCA_041178745.1 Planctomycetota bacterium
CTATCCGATAGCCCCGTTTGATTGGTGCTATGGTCCAGGCTATTGGTGGTTCGGTTACGACTATCCTTGGTATCCAGGCTGGTCGAGATGGGTTGGTTGCCGCTCACATCATCCCTGGTGGATGCCACACTTCCACAGCGAACCACCGGAACTGGTGCTCGAACAGGAAATCACTCTCGATGAACAGGGCAGGGGGGATATTTCCATCGATTCATCGATCGCCAAAGCGATGCTTGGCACCATGGATCATCGCTATAACATCACCGTGGAAGTACGCGATGCCTCGCGCAGAACTTTAGTTTCCACTGGTGAAGTCATCGCGGCTCGCGAAGCCTTCAAGATTTATTCTTGGCTCCATCGCGGTTTCTATCGAGTGGGCGATAAGATCGAAGCGAACTTTCTCGCTCGCACGCTTGGTGGTAAGCCGGTATCTGGAAAGGGGCGACTGTCGCTGCTTCGCATTCAGTACGATGACAAGCGCGAACCTACCGAAACTGTTGTCGATCAATGGGATGTCGCTACCAACGAGGAAGGAAAGCTGACCTTCCCGCTTGAGGCGAAACGAAGTGGCCAGTATCGACTCAAACTCGAACTAACCGATAGTGCGGAGCATACTGTCGAAGGCGCTTACCTATTTACCATTCGAGGCGACCAAGAGCAGGGTAGCGATTATCGGTTTTCCGGTTTGGAATTGATCCCTGATAAACAGCAATATAAGCCTGGAGAAAAGGTACAACTGCAGATCAATGCGGATCGTGATGATGCGACGGTTCTACTTTTCGTGCGACCATCCAACAGCGTCTACCCTGCGCCGCAGATAATCAAGTTAACCAGCAAGAGTCGTACGGTTGAAATCTCTGTGAAAGCTGAAGATCAACCGAACTTTTTTGTCGAAGCGATTACCGTGTATGGCGGTGAATTTCATCAAGCTACTCGCGAGATTATCGTGCCACCTGCACAGCGAGTTCTCGACGTTAAAGTTGTCTCCAACAAAACGGAATACCTACCTGGCGAAGAGGCCGAAGTCGAAGTGAGCGTCACAGATCCTGCGGGTGAACCTGTAGAAGGTTCAGCAATACTCGCAGTCTACGATCGCTCGCTAGAAGCCCTTGCAGCAGACTCGATGCCGCGCGACATTCGTGAATTCTTCTGGAAGTATCGCCGCAACCATTATCCACAAACCTCGGAAAATCTCTCTTGGGTTACTTTCCCAATGATGATCGAAAGAATTCCAGGACTGTCTCCGATTGGAATCTTTGGTGATACGCTCGCCGATGATGCGGATCAGTTCGAGAACAAAAACCGAGTTCCGGAGAAAATGAGTTCCATGCGACGCAAAGGTGGACCTGCGATGGGCATGATGAGTGGTATGCCGGGCGGAGCACCTATGGCCGGAGCGAGAGGCATGGTACCTGCAGCCGAGGGCATGATGGCAATGGCTGATGCGGCAGCGCTTGGCGACGCGGGTGGCAGTGGAGGCGCACCAGGTGCACCGACCGGCAATGTGACTCCTAAAATACGCCAAGACTTTGCCGATTCCGCTTACTGGATCGGTAATGTGGTCGCCGACGAAACCGGCAAAGCGAAGCTACGTTTTAAGATGCCAGAAAACTTGACCAGCTGGAGTTTACGAAGTTGGGCCGTTGGTTCCGGAGTCCGGGTTGGTTCGGCTAGCACGACCGCCATCACTCGCAAGAATCTGCTGGTCCGATTGCAAATGCCTCGCTTCCTCGTTGAACGCGACGAAGTCATTATTTCCGCCCTGGTCAACAACGACCTCAATGAAGCGAAAGATATTAAAGTTCGCCTGGAAATCGATGGCCAGACTCAGCTCGACTTGGTCGACTCCTCGACCTTGGAGCAGGTCGTTCGTGTCGAATCGCACGGCCAGGCTCGAGTCGACTGGCGCTGCAAAGCGATGGCGGAAGGTGAAGCAACGCTTCGCACTATCGCCCTGAGCGATGTTGAGTCCGATGCGATGCAGCTGAAGATACCAGTGATTGTCAACGGGATTTTGAAACAAGAAAGTTTCGCAGGAACGGTTCGCGGCGAGCAGGCCTCCAGCAGCATTAAACTGAAAGTGCCCGAAGCACGTCGCGTCGAGCAATCGCGATTGACGGTTCGCGTATCTCCATCGCTGGCAGCTGCTATGGTCGATGCGCTTCCCTACATGTCTGATTACCCATACGGCTGCACCGAACAAACACTCAACCGTTTCTTGCCTTCCGTCATCACACAGCGCATGCTTCAGCAAATGAATCTTAACTTGGCTGATATTGCCAAGAAACGCAGTAATCTCAATGCTCAGGAACTCGGCGATCCTAAGGAACGCCGTGAACAGTGGAAACGATTTGATCGCAATCCAGTATTCGATGAAGCTGAGCTTTCGGCGATGGTGGCTGCTGGCGTTGGCAAGCTGACCGATATGCAGAATGGCGATGGTGGCTGGGGCTGGTTCAGCGGTGCTGGCGAAACCAGTTGGCCGCATACGACAGCTGTCGTGGTGCGAGGCCTCTTGGTCGCTCGCGATAACGATGTGGCCATCGTTCCTGATGTCATCGAACGCGGCTTGCAGTGGCTGGATCAATACCAGGCGCAAGAGCTAATCAAACTCAAGAATGCTCCGACCAAAACAGATCCTTACAAAGTACAACCAGATAATGCCGATGCATTAGTCTTCTACGTGTTGGCAATGGCCGGACGCAGCAATGGCGAGATGCAGCAGATTCTTGTCGAGAAGCGTGAAGCGTTAAGTGTCTACAGCAAGTCGATGCTCGCCTTGGCAACCCACAAAGCTGGCAACCAAGAACAAACCGACTTGCTGCGACAAAATATCGAACAGTTCTTAGAAGTCGACGCAGAAAATGAAACCGCATACCTCCGCGACAATACCCCTTGGTGGTATTGGTACGGAAGTGAAATTGAGTCGATGGCGATGTATCTCAAACTGTTAAGCCAAGTCGACCCTCAGGGCGCAACCGCTCCACGATTGGTTAAGTACTTGCTCAATCAACGCAAGAATGCAACCTATTGGAACAGCACTCGCGATACGGCTTTAGTCGTTGAAGCTTTCGGTGATTACCTCAAAGCTACGGGAGAACTGTCAGCTGACATCACTGCGGAAATCTGGCTGGATGGGAAACGGTTGGGTACAGTAGCCTTCACCGAGGACAATCTGTTCGACGTCAACAATACGATCGAAATCGTTGGCAATGCGATCACAACAGGTGAACACAAATTGGAAATCCGTCGAGCGCACGGTAAAGGATCGCTCTACTGGAACGCTTACTTCACACAATTCACTCAAGAGGAAAAAATTGCAGCGGCTGGCTTAGAAGTTAAAGTCGAACGACGCTTCTATCGCCAAGATCGAATTACCAAAGATTTATCTTTGGCTGGCGACCGAGGTAACTTGATCGAAGCGCAACGAACAGCGCTCAATCGGTTGAGCTTGAAAGATCTCGAAGATCTTCCCAGCGGAACTTTGGTCGAAGTGGAACTGCTGATTGAATCCAAAAACGATTACGAGTATTTGTTGCTAGAAGATCGTAAGCCTGCGGGCCTCGAGGCAGTCGATACACAGAGTGGATATTTTTACTCCGGAGGATTGTCCGTTTACCGTGAATTGCGCGAACAGAAAACCGCCTTCTTCATTCGCCAGCTACCCCGTGGCAAACACTCCCTGAGATACCAACTGCGAGCTGAGGCACCTGGTATTTTCACCGCGCTGCCGGCTCAGATCTCTGGCATGTACGCCCCCGAATTAGCCGGAAACTCGAACGATTTTGATTTGAAAGTGATTGAATAACACTTTTCAACAAAGCTTGATTTTCAATCTAACACCGCTGAATCAACGACTTCACCGGCGGCTCTTGTGCAGAGAGCCGCCATGATATCCAACGGAATGTCTTCACTGATGAATGATACATGTCCATCAGCGAACAAAAACTGCGCGCCTCCAACATGGAAACTATAAGGCTCATTGTCATTCCTTGCGTTGATTGCTTTAGTACAACCCGCTGCAGGTGTACAGCCTTCGCGAGTTCCTGCTCCATCGGCGCCGTCAAGACTGAATGGACCCTCGCTGTCAGCCCAACCAATTCCCTGGTCATTGCTGACATCGATTCTCTTAAATCCAACTCGATACACTTCCGGCCTTCCCGCACATTCGACAACTGCAATTGTTGTAGAAGTGCCATCTCGAATATCGGCGATTCGAGTAAGCGAGTTACTATGCATGACTGCAAAACGATTCACTCTGTTGTAACGCTGAGGATTGATCGACGCAGGTTGAACACCTTGGATCGCTTCATAATCCGTTGGTGCTAATGGGACACTAAACTGAATCGCAGGCCGCGGTGGCTTGGCGATTGCCATCATCACTTCGGGTAACTGTGGAGTGCTCGGACAGCGAAAGACGGGTATAGGAATCGCTGCAACCGCCAGATTGGTTCCCTCCCACCAATTCAAAGAGAAGTCATAAAGTCGATGCGAGTTCACTTGCTCTAGATAAGGAAGGACCATCGGTCGCCAACCAACGAACTTGCCTTTTGGATTTCCCGGTCCAGTCATTGTCCAACCCGATGCTGGAAAGGTTCGTTGCGTGTCATGAAACAATTGCAGAGCGATGCCTATCTGCCTCATGTTGTTTTGACATTGCATCCTCCTAGCCGCTTCTCGCGTACCTTGAATGGCAGGCAGCAACAGTGCGACCAACAGGCCGATGATGGCAATCACGACAAGAACTTCAACCAGCGTGAACCCCGGTGCTAATCGATGCCGAAACAAAAAACTACCACCCAAAAAAACTACTCCACTTGAGCTATTGTTCAATGGCTATAAACCCTTCAAGTAAACCATCTTTAGCTTGAGTTTGCTGAAACTCCTTTAAAAAACATCCTAACTATCTTCTTTTATCACCTATTAGGACTAGTCAAAGTTTACACACACACCCAAACTATGGGGTATAGTTCTTGATAAGCGGACTTAAATTTTGGACTAGGAGAACCGAAAAGTTAGCTACACAGATGACGTTCTATCATTGCGATTTCCTCAGTGTAGTTAGCACATTGGTATAAGCTATGGCGATTCGACTACTTATTGCCGATGATCATCCATTGATTCGAGCGGGTCTTCCTATCTTGCTCGAAGGCTCTGGTATTGAAATCGTTGGTAACCTTGGGAGCGCAGAGTCCGTAGAAGCACAGTATTCCGAACTGAAGCCGGACGTCATTTTAATGGATGTGAGGATGCCGGATGACGACGGACTCCTAGCACTCGACCGGATCCGACAAAAAGATTCTGGCGTGAAGGTTGTTATGTTCTCTGCTTGGGACAACATGACGTTTGTCGCCCGAGCTGTCGCATTGGGTGCTTTAGATTACGTTTTGAAATCTTCCTCTCGAGACGAAATCGTTACAGCCATCAAAAAGGCCGCTGCCGGAATTGACGAACCTGTCGGCAAGGACTTCAAGCGAATTCAGCTCTTGATGAATCGTATCAAACGCATGGAGCCTGTCGACGGTACTCGCCTTTCTCCCCGCGAGTTGCAGGTGGCTACAAATATTGCGCTAGGTTTATCGAATCGCGAAATTGGATTCTCGATGGGCATTAGTGTTGAAACTGTCAAAGAGCATGTGCAGAATGTTCTAAGGAAAATTCCTGCGACCGATCGAACCGCCGCTGCGGTTTGGGTGATCAAACAGGGATTGATGGACGTTTAACTCTTCGTTATCCCGCTTACCCTAGAAAAATTTTCTTAGCCCGGGATGGAAAGCAGCACTGCGATGAGAGCATTCTTGTCGACTCGTGGAAATTACGCGTGCTCGTTGGCGTTCGCTTGGAGATTCTTAGCACTTGGATTTTGCATTTTATTGCAGCTCGATAATCAAGTGCTGGCTCAGTCGGATCCTGCCGATTTTCGTCCTGATCAATCGAAACTCCCCGCGGTCGCTCCTCCAAACGCCATCATGCTGTGGGACGGAAAATCGCTCGACTCATGGCGAGCGATGGATGGGACGGATGTTAACTGGCTAGTCGAAAATGGCGAACTCGTATCTACCGCTCGTGGCGAAAGAGTTAATCACATTGTGAGCAAACTCCATTTTCGCGATGCGGACATTCATGTGGAATTCATGACAGCTTCTAAAGGCCATGGAAACAGCGGCATCTACATCCACGGCAATTATGAATTGCAAATCTACGACTCCTTCGGCAAAGAGAAGCCTGACCAAAATGATGAAGGGGCTATCTACGGCTTTCATCCCCCCTTAGTCAACGCAGCCCTGCCGGTAGGTCAATGGCAGGTTTATGACATTCGTTACACGGCACCTCGCCGCGACTCCTCTGGCAAGATCATCGAAGCAGGGCATGTCACCGCTTGGCTTAATGGCAAACTTGTACAATCTGATAGCCAATTTACCGATCCGCGATCGACGTATCACCCATTCCGCTACGGAACGACTGATTACCTCAAGGCCATTAACAAGAAGATGCAACAAACTTCGGTGGGGCCCTTTTTCTTACAAGACCACCAAAGCCCTGTCCGCTTCCGAAATGTCTGGGTTGTCCCCCGAGACGACCAGCATTTCATTTATGAACCTACCCAAAAGTAAGGCTTAACCGGGCTCGAAAGCGGGAAATTAGCTGAAATGGTTCGATCTTGCTCGTCCTTTGGTGGATGATGGTGTATCAGGTAACCTCTTCTACCTGACTTTTTCTGATTTTTTTGAAATCTCTCGGCAAACGGCTCCTCCGTTGCGGAGTTATCACCTGTCGGGAGCTAATCCCTACCCACACCAAGCCTTCCTCAATTTTGCCGCAGACGATGGAATCCGAAGATTCGCGACAAATCCGCTTTTTGAAACTCTACACGGCCCACGAGTTGGCAATTCGCGCTTTTGTTCGAACCTTGGTGCCCGCTCGGGACGATGCACATGAGGTGATGCAGGAGGTGGCGGTAGTCCTTTGGCGGAAATTTGGCGAGTACACAACAGGCGAAGATTTTCGTCGCTGGGCGTTTTCCGTGGCCCGCTTTGAAGCCTTAGCTTGGCTTCGCGATCGCGCCCGAGAACGACTTGTGTTTAACGATGAAGTGTTACAACTGGTCGCCGATGAAGCGGATCGTCGCGCCGATCGCCACCACAAGCAACGCGAAGCGTTAGAAGATTGCTTGGAAAAGTTACTGCCTCAGCACCGAGAGTTGCTTCAGCAAGCCTATGCTCCGGGTGCCCGAATCGACCAACTTGCTCAATCGCGCGGCCAAACCTCGATGTCGCTCTACAAGATGCTGCATCGCCTGCGAATCAATTTACTGGAATGTACCGAGCGTTTAATGCTTAAAGAAGGTTTAGCATGAACAACGACAACGCTTGGTACGATCCATCAAACGATGAGAGACTAAACTCATCGCAAAGCGAACTTACCGATCGGCAGTGGCTCCTGATTCAGCAATACGCGGATCAGTCGATCGATGCCGCAGGTTTTGAACTGTTAGAAGAACTTCTTCAAACCGATAACCGTTTCCGCCAACGCTTCGTCGACTATTTGGCTCTCGATAGTTCGCTGCAAGTTGATAGTGCATTGGCAGCAGCAAATACGACCATAAGCTCTGAGGTGAATCTAACCGACGAATCTCTCGCGCCGATTGCCGCTCTAGTTCAGGATGATGCTGAATTCTCAAAGATCCGTGTGCTAGAGAAATCTTCACCTAAAAGCTCTTCCCGACGATCTTATTATTGGCTTGCTGCCAATATCGCCCTATCGATTGTCTCCCCACTATTTTTGTGGTTGTATTCCACATCCAAGTCTGATTCGCTTGATCATGACAATTCGATCGTATGGGCCGAAATTCTTGAAATCAACAACCTGACGACTGCTGATAACGCCATCAAATGGAAAAAGGGAGATTGGGTTCCTTTGCGTGACCTGATGTTTTCGGCAGGTGAAACAGACTTGAGGCTCGATAATGGAGTTACGCTCTCTTTGGAAGGACCGCTGCATGCTGAGTTCAACAGCGGCGCTGATATGCTTCTGCATTATGGAAGACTTAGTGCGGAAGTCGGCGAGAATGCGAAGGGATTTACCGTTCGTACAGCAACTAGTGAAGTCGTTGACTTGGGAACGCGATTCGGAGTGAGTGCCAGCGAGGCTGGCGATACCGATGTTGTGGTGTTTGAAGGTGAAGTGAAAGTTCGACGCAACAACGATTACACAGCCGATCGCGCCTGGACCACTTTGCGATCGGGCGAAGCGATTCGAGCTGCCAAAAAGAATAAAGAGTTACAAAGACTAGCGCGAGTGAGACTCTCGAAGAATAAAAAGCTGTGGTCTTCGGTTTCCTCGGGTTCAGGCTTGGTGATTGATGTAACAGACAATGTCACAGAGCCCGAGTTTCGTCATTATCTCGGTGTGGTTCCTCAAGGCATGGGCCAGGGTGCTCAACCTTTCTCCGACAGACCTGGCGCAAAATGGCAAGCGGTGCCTGGCGAATCGTTTCCGCAGGAATTGGAATCAGCCGATTTAGTTCGAACTTTTTTGGCCGACCGTGGCGACCGTGAATTAGAAATCTCATTGCAATTGAGTGAACCTTGCATTGTTTATGTCTTTTTAGATACTCGCCGACTTGCACCCGCTTGGCTGGAAAAAGCGTTTATCGACACAGGCAAGAGAATCCGTGTCGGCCCATGGCCGGCAAGTGGTCCCGTGCGGGGAATCGAACCAAGATCCGATGGAAAATACTTTATCGACTGCGCCGTTTGGCAATGTCGCTATGACAAAGTAGGCAAGCTGACACTTGGAAGTCCATTTGTGAAAGGAACGGAAAATCAGGGATTGATGTACGGTGTCGCTGTCGGACCGGTTCCGCAATCAAACGTTGATCTGCAACGACAGTATCAATAATTTTTGAAACAACTACAAACCACTTTGCAGTCACCATGCCAGGTACTGCCCAACAAGATCAGATTGAACATAGGAGCTAGAAGATGGGAAACAATCAGCACGGAAAGATGATTCAGGATCGCCGCTTGTGCAACACGCGACTTGGCT
>JBEGUT010000121.1:0-9015 GCA_041178745.1 Planctomycetota bacterium
TTGGTGATCCATGATCTCGGGACGGAAAATCTTGAATGATGGTCGGGACATTACTCTTCCTTGATTTCGGGATTATCGCTGCTTCCATGCAGCTTGATTTTTTATGCAATTTTTGGGGAGGTCCTAATCACCTTCATAGACCGCAATCGCCTTGCTCAACTCCTCTGACGAGTTGAGTGAACGGATCCCACCTCACGAGGGGAGAACACATTTTTAGGTTCGATTACAGCTACCTTTCGACGTACCTCAAGCCCAGCTGTCAAGGTTTATCGGTTGCGCAAACCTTGACGCTTGAGTTGTTTTCCAAAAACAATCGCCGATTTCAGCGATACAACTCTTTGCCAATATTTGCTTGCAATCCCCCCTTACGCTTGACAATCCATAGCTCCATCCCGTAGATTCCCGACTCCTGCAGGCTTTTCTTTAATTGATATTTATGCTTTTTTGAGCGAATTCGGGCACTCTTTGATCGAGGTCTGTCTTCGCTGAGGGTCTATTTAGATCGTGCCCATGATCGATCTGTCTACGATTGCTGCCGAGTTGCAGCTACAACCAGATCAGTTGCGCGTGGCAACTGACCTTTTGTCCCAAGGATGCGAGCCTTCCTTCATCGCTAATTACCGAGCAGATGAGATTGGCGGACTTTCTGAAAAAACGCTTTGGCGTTTGAAAGATTCCCTTGATAAACAAAAAACGTTGGCTGCTGCGCGAGAGAAAGCACAGCAGGAGCTATCCAACGCATCGATGACCTCGAGTGGATTTGAGCGATGCCTCAATGAAGCCAAGACGATTCGGGACATAGAGCGTATTCTTCGTCCTTTGCACTCGAAGAAGAACGCCCATAATTTTGCGGAACGCCATCCCCAAGCGGCTGCCTTGGTCGAAGCGCTGCGGAGCGACTCGGCACCAACAGTGGATCAACTGAGTCAGTGGGTCGTAGAAAGATTTGGCGTTGAATCTTCACAAGTAGATATCTTGCTTGGACAAGCTCGACATCTGATCGTTCTTAAGCTCAGTGAAAACCCCGTTCTCACTACCAATCTTCGACGGCAAATTGCCAAAAAAGCGATTTTGACCGCTAAGGTTGTCAATGATGGCGGAAACGGCAACACCAAGACGGACAAACCGGCACCAGCATCTTCTCCAGCGACGGAGACCGCCGCTAGCCAAGCTGCAGCAGCGGTTGCAGCGGAGCAAAAAGAAGAGCAAGTTGAAATAACTCCGATAACCAATGACGAAGATTTGGCCGAGGAACTCCTTGCCGATCAAGAGGTCGAGGCCTTGGAGGAGACGGAGGCGACATCCGAATCGCCCGATGTAAACTCGCAGCAATCAACTTCAGAGACTACGAATTCTGAGCAACTTTCTCCGGCCGCTAATGCATCTGCACCCGCACCTAAAAAGTCCGGTAATCGCGGCAATAAAGGGGAGGCTCGACTGACACCCCGCCAACGCCGGCGTCGTTGGCTTCAGTCCATGCTGCAGCCATTTGATGGTCTCAAGAAGCCTCTTAATAAGCTTTCGAGTTTTCAAATTGTTATGCTTGCGCGCGGTCAGCGAACGCAATTGATTCGCACCAATCTGGAATACGATCGGCCAAGTTTGGTTCTTATGGCTACAGAGTCGTTGGTACCTTCGCAACATCCTCTCACAAACTGGATGGATGAAGTTGCGACGGAAGCCTTAGGAAGAGTCATACTGCCTCGACTTGAGCAAGATGTGCTCAATGACATCGAAGAGCAAGCGCACGAGCGTCTGACGTCGATTGCCGGCAATCAATTCCTAAAGCTGGTTGCGCAACGCCCTCTGCGAGGCCATCGCATTTTATGTATTGATGCCGTTGGCCCTAAACTGGCCCCTGTGGCGATTATCGATCACAACGGGGAAGTCTTGGCGATTGACGAAATTCCTTGCCAGAACAACAAAGCGGACAACAAGTCCTCTTTGGTAACAAAACTCGGCGAAATTGTTCATCGACATAGAGTCAGCTTAATCGCTTTAAGCAATGGTCCGGCTCGACGTTCGATTTTGCCTGCGGTTGCTGAACTTCTTGAGCAAAGTACACCCGGCTCGGTGCGTTTTACCTTTGTAGATCGAACCGGTGCGGATGCCTACACAACGACCAAGATTTCAGCTGACGAGTTAGGAAAGTTTAGCCGTCGCCACCGCGGCGCGATCTGGATGGCGCGCCGCCTGCAAGATGCCCGTCAGGAAATACTGAAGGTCGATTTTGCTCGCTTGCGATTAGGAAGTTACCAAGGCGAATTGTCGGCCGATCGCTTGCGATCGGCATTGCAGGATGTTGTCGCTGCCTCATTAACTGTCGATGGTGTTGATGTTCATCGCGCCAGCGAAAGCGGTTTGCTACGGGTTCCTGGTATGACCCCCGAGGTAGCAAGCACGATCGTGAAACTGCGCGACAGCGGACAGCTAACTAGCCGTGCGGCACTAACCGAAGCATTGAATACGATTTGGCCATCGCAACTGATGCGACAGGCGATCGGTTTTTTGCGTCTGTATAACAGTCCGCAATCACTTGATGGCACCGTCATTCATCCCGACGATTATCATTTAGCTACCCGCCTGGCGACCGCCTTGGGTCTGTCACTTCCAGCGGCATGTCCAGATGGTTGGTCTGCATCACGCGGTAAAGCGGGACCCGATGTTTCCTCCAAGAATCCTGGAGAGACAGCCTCTATTGCCGAAGGTGCTGCGGAGACTTCAGCGGATCAAAATGCAACGAGTAATGATGCCGAAGCCCCCCCTCTTGGCGATTCTCACGTAGATCCACCTCAGCAAGAAAGTGCGACGACAGAGCTGACCGGCGAGCCAAAGAGTGAGGAGAATCCAAGTTCGGAGGGCGGTTCACCATCACAGTTAACTACGGCCGAAAGCAGCGTTTCAGATCATGAAACGATTACCCCTGAGATCGAAGTTGGTGCGGTCACTGCCGTCCCGATGCTCGATATCGAAAAGTATGCCAAGAGTTGGCAAGTTGGCCGCGAGAAACTGAAAAAGATTTCGAGAGCTCTACAAGTTCCGTTTGAGGACAAGCGTCTTTCTAATTCGATGATTCCATTGCTCACTAAGATTCCCAAAATCGAAGATTTGCAACCGGGCATGTCACTGTGGGGGATAATCGTTGGCTTGGCAGACTTCGGCGCTTTTGCTGAACTTGGAATCGAATGCCAAGGTTTAATTCACGTCTCTAAGCTGGCGTCAGGATTTGTCGAAGATCCACATCAATTTGTTCAGATTGGTGATCTCGTTCAAGTTTGGGTCGTCTCCATCGATCGAGAGAAAAAGCGAATTAGCCTTTCAGCCATTTCTCCCGGTGAGGAATCGTCCGCGCAGATCAGAAATGATCGCGGAGCAAGCGATGAACCAGGCAGAGGTTTTGGCACAAGGGTTTCAGACGGAGGTCGTGGCAATGGTCCCGGCCGCGGTCCTTCTGGACGCGGTGGCGGTGACCGTGGGCCTGCAGGCCGAGGACCTGGAGGTGGTTCATCTGGTGGAGATAATCGTGGCGGCGGTCGTCCGCCGCGCTCCGATAGCGGCAATCGAGGGAGTGGCGGTTTCCGAGGTGCAGAAAGTTCTGGACGCGGCGGCCCAGATAGAGGCGGCCCAGGTAGAGGTGGACCTCGCCGTGGCGATGCCGGTCGCGGAAGAAATAATCCTCGGGGCCAGGCTTCCGACGACACATCTCCGCAAGATAGTTCGGTATCGAAACCAAAGATTACTCGCCCATCCAAACCGGCAACTCCACTCACCCAAGGAATGCAGTCTGGGAAGGAACCGCTACGATCTTTTGCCGATCTAATGCAGTACTATCAGACCCAGAAAGATCCCCCTCCCTCTCCTCCGAAAAATGAAGAGCCTTCACCGTCTAGCGAGGAAGGACCTAAGGGGGAAGCGACTTCTGAGTGAACAGGAAATGGACTCCTTGTGAGCCCTTTCCTGGTAGTGAAACTGTAAAGTGAATTGAGCTTGGGATTTCAATGAGCGATTTCGAAGACCGTTTGAAGGATGCCCTACGTCGCGGAGCCCAACGTTCCGATGACAAAAAGCAGGCAGAGGCAGCAAAACAAGCTTCCGAAGATGATCTGAAGAATCTACACACCAAACATCGGCTTGCTATTTCCGAGCATATCGAAAAGGTGATTCGCCAAATTGCCGATCACATTCCAGGGTTCCGTTACGAAACGGTTTTTGGAGTGAACGGTTGGGGTGCCGCTGCTTGGACGGATGAGTTGAGACTTAAGAGTGGACAGAATCGCCATCGTTACAGCCGCTTGGAAATAACCGTGAAGCCTGTCACCAGTTATTTCATTCTTGAATTGCGATGTAAAGGAATGATCGGTAATCGCGAGGTTCTCAGCCGTTCTTATTTTGAACCTGTCGCCGATGCTAACCCGAATCAATTTCGGCAACTAGTGGATACTTGGTCTGTTCAATTCGCTGAAATGTATGCAGCCGATCCCAATTGATTGCTTTCAAGATCGCTTGCTATCCAACGACTCCGAATCATCTAGAAGTGGAGAAAAAAATACCGGCTCTTACCTCCAAAGAAATAAGAGCCGGTACGGAGTTGCCCCATTCAGGGCAGATTCGCTTGAAGCAAGTTATGCTTTGTGTTGTTCTATTTCGTATTTATAAGCGGCCACCAACGAAAGATCCGGCATAGGAAGCTTCAACATCGGAGCAAAGTCTTCAAAGGTACGATCGGTCTGAGCAAGGATGGCTTCGATTTCAAAAGAGAGACCTTCCTGTAATATTTCGCAGCCTTCGTTAAAAGCTGGGAACTCAAGCCAGTCATTATCTTTGCAACTTGGCAGCAGCGAAGCTATAGCAACGCAGGCCGCATCAAGTTTCGGAGGGTTGCTCGACATCAACTGATCCAAACTGGGATGATTCTCGATCAAGACCGCGAATTCTTCGGGCAAATACCAGTGCCGAACGATGGCCGCCGCGGCCTTAGCGTGATCCCAACCAAAAACTTCTTTCTCTAGGCAGGAGAGACGCATACGTTCGTTGCCGCGACGTTCAATCAAAGTCTCGTAAACTTCCGGCAATCCCTTAAGGAGAATTGGAATAGCCACGTCTTGCAACAGAGCAGCGACGAACAAATCCTCAACATTCATCAGTTTTAAACGTCGCCCCAAAATTCGCGAGAATACGGCTCGACGAAGCGAATCTTGCCACAGGTTTTTCAAATCGAAAGGGCCGAACTTTGGATTTGGAACAACGCTGAAAACAGCATTCCACAGAGCAAAGTTCTTAACAGTTCGAATTCCTACAAGCGTAATTGCCTGCTGTACGCTCGCGATTTCTCTTGAGAATCCGAAGTACGAAGAATTCACAAAACGCAGCACCTGTCCCATAAGTCCCGGATCAGCTTCAATCGGCTTTGCGTATTCCGCGGGCCCATTGGATGGATCTTTAGAAACCTCTAACAGCTTGATCGCGCTTGAAGGAAGGGCTGGTAATTGACTGCTCGCGAGTACTTCTTCGAGGTCGCGAATATCTCGTACAAGGGACATTTTGCAAAGCTCCACAGTTTTTCTCTAACACACTGAATCGTCGACTTACCGCTGATTCTGTCGACGAAGAACAACTCCACTTGTAACCTAGGACATCACATAAAACTTTCAAATCAAGTGCGTTAAAAACCTGTTTTAATTTTAGATACGCCTTCCCCGAGGACGGCATTCGCGAAAAAAGGCCATCCATGGAAAACCATGAATGACCTTCTGTAACGATTATAACGACTAGAATGCTTATTTAAGCAAATCGCTCCTGAAGTGATTGCACTTGCAATTCATCCTTGCGAAGTGCTTCCATCGCACGGACAGCAGCCCCTGCAGCAGCCAAGGTCGTGATGCAAGGTACACCGTGCTGCACCGCAGCGGCGCGAATTTTTCCTTCGTCGGTTCTCGCCCCTTTGCCACTAGGAGTATTAATGATCAGTTGCACTTCGCCGTTTTTCAAATAATCGATCAAATTGGGATGACCTTCAGCCAGCTTCTTGACTCGCTCGACAGGTACCCCGCAACCCTCAATCGCGGCCGCAGTGCCCGATGTTGCCAGCAGCTTATAGCCCAATCGATGTAGATTACTGGCCAAATATTCCACACCTGATCGCTGTCGACTTGCCAAGCTGATAAACACATTACCCGTTCGTGGCAAAACGACCCCAGCCGCCAACTGGCTTTTCGCGAAGGCAATCGCAAAGCTTTCACTGATCCCCATCACTTCCCCGGTGCTTCTCATTTCGGGCCCGAGAACGATGTCGACTCCAGCGAACTTGCGGAAGGGGAATACACTTTCCTTAATTGAAACGTGTCGAGCTACCGGTTCTGCACTGATACCAAGCTCTTTGAGAGTCGCTCCAGCCATCACTTTTGCTGCCAAGTTGGCTACCTGGACTCCAGTAGCCTTGGCAACGAAGGGCACAGTGCGGCTAGCTCTAGGATTTACCTCCAGAACGTACACGTTCATTTTCCCATCTTCATTTTTGACGGCAAACTGCACGTTCATCAAACCGACCACCCGCAGTCGCTTGGCCATAGCCCAAGTCGCTTCACGAATTTCCTGCAAAACCTCTTGGGGTAAACTGAACGGTGGAATGCAACATGCAGAGTCACCAGAATGTACACCGGCCTCTTCAATATGCTCCATGATCCCCATGATGACGACATCGTCTCCGTCGGATAGAGCGTCGACGTCAACTTCGGTGGCGTCTTCGAGAAAACGGTCAATCAAGACGGGCTGCCCCTGCGCAACAACGAACGCTTCAGCGACATACCGTTCGAACTGACTTTGGTCGTAGCAGATCTCCATCGCTCGCCCACCAAGCACGAAACTCGGACGCACCAGAGCGGGAAAACCAACTTTCTGTGCCTCTTTGCGAGCCTGCTCCATAGTTCTTGCGATCGCGTTAGCTGGCTGCTTGAGCCCTAACTCCGTTAGCAATAACTGAAATTTTTCACGGTCTTCAGCTGCTTCAATCGTATCAACGCTCGTACCGATAATCGGCACGCCAGCACTATGTAAAGCCCTGGCGAGATTCAGCGGCGTCTGCCCGCCGAACTGAACAATCACTCCATCAGGATCCATACGATCAAAAATATTTAACACATCTTCGGTCGTGAGTGGCTCGAAGAAGAGCAAATCGCTCGTATCGTAATCGGTGCTGACCGTTTCCGGGTTACTGTTGACCATGATGGATTGCACGCCGATTTCGCGCAACGCAAAACTTGCATGACAGCAGCAATAATCAAACTCGATCCCCTGGCCGATACGATTCGGGCCACCGCCGAGAATCATAATACGCTTTGTGTCAGCTTTCTTAGCAGGAGTCTCATCTTCGGATTCATATGTGCTGTAATAGTAGGGAGTGTAAGCTTCGAACTCCGCCGCGCACGTGTCTACCGACTTGTAGGTTGCTACGATTCCCTTTGATTTTCGCCAACGCCTAACCTCCAGTTCATCACTGGAGAGCAAGTGGGCAAGTTGTCGATCCGAGAAGCCATTTCGCTTTGCTTGTCGCATCGATTCGACAGAGACATTCTCCAAGACTCCCACCGCCCGCAAACGATCTTCCATTTCAACAATTTGATGCAGTTGATCAAGGAACCAAGGATCGATGTTGGTGATCTGATGAATTTCCTCCAGCGACATGCCATTCTTCATCGCATATCTCAGGAAAAAAACGCGATCAGCATTTGGAACAGCCAATTTGCTGCGAATCAATTCCGAATCAGGCTGTTTTTCAGTTCCCCACAAATCTTTGTTGTCGCATCCAAATCCAAAGGCGCCGACTTCCAAGCCTCGCAACGCTTTCTGGAAAGACTCTTTGAAGGTCCTACCTATTGCCATCGTTTCTCCCACGCTCTTCATCTGTGTCATGAGCGTCGGGTCAGCTTCTGGAAATTTCTCAAACGCGAATCGCGGAATTTTGGTTACGACATAGTCGATAGTTGGTTCAAAGCAAGCTTTTGTCTTCTTGGTGATGTCATTAGGCAACTCCCAAAGACGATAGCCGACCGCCAACTTCGCAGCGATTTTCGCGATAGGAAATCCGGTTGCTTTACTCGCCAAGGCGCTCGAACGACTGACGCGCGGATTCATTTCGATGACAATCATTCGCCCATCTTTGGGATTGGTGGCGAATTGAATATTGGAACCACCGGTTTCAACACCGATCTCACGGATCACGCGCAAACTGGCGTCGCGCATCATTTGATACTCTTTGTCCGTAAGCGTTTGAGCAGGAGCAACGGTGATCGAATCACCCGTATGAACACCCATCGGATCAAAGTTTTCGATGGAGCAGATGATAACGACGTTGTCATCTAAATCTCGCATCACTTCCATCTCGTACTCTTTCCAGCCGATGATCGACTCTTCCAGCAGCACCTCGTGGATAGGCGACTGAGTCAGACCGTTGAGCACCAAGGCATCAAATTCATCGCGGTTATAGGCAATCGCGGATCCACTTCCCCCCATGGTGAAACTGGGACGAACCACTGCCGGCAAGCCGATCTGAGCAAGGACTTGCCGAGCTTGCTCGATGGAACGTACCACGGTTCCGCGACAGACCCCAAGACCGATCTTGTCCATCGCTTGCTTGAAGAGATCGCGGTCTTCGGCCTTGTTGATCACCTCGGGATTGGCACCAATCATTTGGACGCCATATTTTTCCAAAACGCCATGGCGGTGAAGATCCATAGCGACATTTAGGCCGGTTTGCCCCCCTAGTGTTGGCAATAGCGCGCAAGGCCGCTCTCGCTCAATCACCTTAGCAACCACTTCCCAAGTCAACGGCTCAATATAAGTCCGATCAGCCAAGATAGGATCGGTCATGATCGTTGCCGGATTACTGTTGACTAAAACAACTTCGTAACCCTCTTCTTTGAGTGCTTTACAAGCCTGTGTTCCTGAATAATCAAATTCACAAGCCTGTCCAATAACGATTGGTCCAGATCCAATCAGCAATATCTTGCGAAGGTCGTC
>JBEGUT010000122.1:0-9010 GCA_041178745.1 Planctomycetota bacterium
GGATCTTTTGTGGTCTCTCCTCTCTTCTCGCGAATTTATCTTTAATCACTAAACCCCGCGGTTAACCTCTTTTAACAGAAGGCTTGCTGGGTAGCTTTAGGGCACTTGCCCGTGGTGGGGAACGGCTAGGCTTGCTACCATCGAGCAGGACTCTTCGTATCACTAGTATTTGTGAAGTGAGAGGTATTGAGTTATCCTTCAAAACGTCGATTTTCTATTGGAAAAACTTATAAAGAGTCAATTCTGTCGACTTTTTTTCCACAGGTTGTGAGCATCTTGTGAAAGCATCAAAAAAAGCTTCGAGACTCACCTAGAAGGGGGTATCAAGACTCCTTTTTGACCGCTACATTGACTCAAGAATCAAGTGGTTGTTTGTGTCGGACACCCTCCGTTTCGGTGGCCGTGGCACTCAGAAAAACACTCTAAAAATAGAAAGATTGGAACCGCGATGAGCCTTCTGGCGATCCAATATCGTCTTGTTCCGGAGAGTCCAATCCTGGTCGCAGCGAACCGCGAAGCGTACCTCGATCGTCCTAATGCTACACCTTCGATTCAGTCAGGTAAGCCGCGAATTCTTTGCGGCGTCGACCAACGAACCGGAGGGACTTGGCTTGGGGTTAACCAACATGGATTGTTCGTAGGACTTTGTCCTCGAAAAACGGAGTCTCCGATTTACGGTAGCAAGTCTCGCAGCGTGTTGGTGCGAGAAGTTTTGAAATCCTCAACCTCCGAAAAGGGAGTGGATAAGGCTCTTGAAGAATTATCCGTCCACCGTTTCGAAGGTTTCAATTTGATTATTGCTGACCATGAAACAGGTTGGTTTATCAAAAGCGAAGATGATCACGAAGTGGTTCGTTTGGAAGAGGGACTCAACATCGTGGGAAGCCATGAATTGAATGATCCTCGCGATGAACGAGTCCAGTTAGCACGCCGCTTACTGACCTTACAAACGCTCGATTCCCCAGTGAAGTTTCTTGCGGTAGCAAGCCAAAAGTTTGCTCGATCGCCAGTGGGTGAAGGAAGGCCGAGCATGGTGGTTCGAAATCCTGGATTCGGCACGGTCTCAAGTACTTTGATCGCTTTAAGTCCAAAGCCTCGAGATGCCATTTTCCAGTATGCAGCTGGTGCGCCTGATTCTGCGAAGTACGAAGATTACTCGCCGTTGCTGCGCGACATTTTGAGCAGAGGTCTGAGGGAGTCACGTACCAAGGCGGCGAAAGCATAAGCTTTCGTTTATCAATAATTGTTTAGACATTCACAGAGGCAGCGTCATCGGGCGTCTGCCTCTGTTGCTTTATAACGCATCCAAGAAAGGTGCGAACCTTTAACGGAACTTCGTCTGCGCGAAGACTTTTTCAGAGAGCCGATGTCAGATTCCTTGAAATCTAGCTTGCAATTCCCATCAATTTTCGCGAATAGACGGCAGGCTTTTTCAAGGGAAAGAATTGCGATTATCGGGTTAATTGGTACCCCAACGATTCATCCCGGAATACAGAAAGCCTACGATTTCGTGAATCGCGGAATATTTGATTCCTTCGATTTCTAAAACGGAATCAAATCAGGTATCATCGATGTTCGATGGCGTCGAGTTGGCTTAATCCTGCAGAAATATCCTCACGATGTTGTGTGAATTAACAGAATTCACTTTCATCGTTTAGGAAAGAAAGGATTGATCGCATGATGTTCAACGTTTTGTTTGTAGCCGCCGTAGGGCTCATTCTGGGATTACTCCACTACATTGTTGATGTGCCGTTACCTCTGATCAGCTATCTTCAGATCTTAGGTGGCTTTCTTGTGGTGATAGCTGGTTTCCTTGTGCCATTGCTTCATTTTCTAAATAGAAGGAAGTTAAAAGAGCAGAGATGGTATCAATGTCTCGTAGCTACTGCGCTCGTAGTAGTAGGTGGCGTGCTGTTTTACCGGGGAATCGATAGGGCTGAATTAAAGCGTGCGCAGCAAGTGATCCAATTGAACAATGCCGAACAGTTGAAACGTGCGATGGAAGCATATAGCGCTCAATATCCCTCCAGTCCTACGAGCGGAGAGGAAGACGAAACGCCAGTCCCCAAGCTGCCCTAATAGTTTATTAGCCAGCAGCTAAGATGAATGGAATTCATCGGGCTCTAGATGTGATCCATTTTCTGCGCAGTATTCATGTGCTGCATCCCTTTATTGCGAAACGACTCTTGGTCGCTTGCACAATGTGAGTACCGGGTCGCTTGCAAGTTTGTACGTTGATTCGTATTACGATGGAATTTCGACCAGTGGTGTAGCGATACCGGTGGCATCAACTTGCCATGGGATCCAGATTAAGGCGAGTCGTTTCAAGCGGATATCTGTTTTACGGCTTGGAATCTCAATCGCTTCGAGTTCAAGATTATGTGAGTTAACTTTGGATTCAACTTCATCGACTTCGCTGCGGAATTGTTGTTCAAGCTCGTCGTACTGTTTCTGAATCGACTCGAGACTTTCTTCCGCGCGAGCGACATCGCTTTGTTTCTGAGCTTGGCGTCCGAAGGATTTGGCAGCTGTGCCAGCCTTGGAGAGATTAGTTCGGCTGGCGAGTTTATTGCCCAGCACTGCACCGAGTAGGGAGGTCCCGAGGTTCAAGAATGTTTCCATTTTCACGCGTTTTGCTTCTTGTTCCTTTTGTTGAACACGTTGCTCTGCAGTAAGCAGGCGGTTCTTTAAGGTTTGCATTTTAGAGCTGTACTTCGTTTTGAGTTTCTCGATCTCAAGATCGCGTACCTCGCGAGCGGCAATATCGAGAGAGACTCGGAAGTCGGTTTCGCTTTGCCCAGGCGAGCTGGTGCGGCCTAGGGCTTTGCTGTAATAGAGTGTTAGTACTTCGTGTCGATACAAGTAGTTTTTGAGCAGCGTATCGAGTTTCTTAAAAGTTGCCGAAGATGCAACGCCATCGGGAAGGCTGGCGAACTGGATACCCGAATCCGGTTGAGTTGCCAGTTGCAACTCGCCATCCAGAATAGTCTCCGACAGTTCCCATGGATCTTCTGCTAGTTCCGTGTTGAGATGGGTGCAGAGCGTATAGTCCTGCCAGAGGTCGATCTTATTGGTTGCCTTGACGAAGTGCTGGCTAGCTTGACCGAGTATCGCGGGGCGATAAACGATTTTGGCTGCATTCTTCGCAATTCGACTGGGTACCCAAAACAGTTCCGTGATATCGTTAGGAAGAATGGGGCGAGCGCTGCTGGAATCTGAGGAAGAGGTGGGAGAGCTTTCCGTAGAGTTGGCAGAATTAGTTGGTGATGTAGTCAAGCGACTGCGCATCAAAGTTTGAATCTGTTGACGGCTCAATGGTCCACGCAAATAGGAGAGTGCCCAGCGTGTTTGAAACACTGTGGGAGCATCATCATGTACGTTGTTCATTAAGAAAACGCGATTGCCCATAGCCGAGAGCATTTGATCCATTTTCGCGCGATCGAATTGGGATCCCGACTGCAAAGCTGCGCCTTCTAGTCCATCGAGAACACGTTGTTTGTCGCGATCGGTTTGCAATCGACCAAGGAACCACGTACCCATGTTGGACAGTCCCTTGTAATCCAGATCGACAGGGTTTTGTGTTGCAAGAACAATACCCAGCCCAAATGCGCGAGCTTGTTTGAGCAGTGTGAGCATTGGCTGCTTGCTCGGTGGCTTCGCGCTTGGAGGGAAGTAACCAAAAACTTCATCCATGTAAAAAATCGCACGCAGGCTGCTGGTGCCTGGTTGGCTTCGCATCCACGAGAGCAATTCGCCGAGTAATAGCGTGACAAAGAACATTCGCTCCGAATCGTTGAGGTGTGCGATGGAAAGGATGGAGAGACGTGGTCGCCCATCGGGAGCGTAAAGAAGGTTCTTGATCTCAAGTGGTTCACCTTCGAGCCAAGAGGCGAAGGTCGGAGAGGCGAGGAGGTTGTTGAGGCTGTTGGCTAGTTTGGCCCGAGCATCCGCGCTCATGAAGGCATTGAGTTCCAGCATGCCGACGCGCTGGAAAGGTGGTGATTGAATCTGCCGAATCAATTCGGGTAGCGAAAGGTTTTGTCCTGCTCTCCAGGCTTTGTCCATGATGTTGGCCAATAGGATGTGCTCTTGGCTGGAAAGTGGATCGGCATTGATTCCTAGAAGAGTGAGTAAGCCGGACACGGAGCTATTGATGCGTTCGCGAAATGTTTCGGCGTCTTCAATAACTTCGGGTTCGGGAGCATCGAAGCTGCGAAGAACGGTGATAGGTATTCCAGCATTGCTGCCAGGTGTGTAGATAGCGATGTCAACACTCTCTTTGAATCGTGAAATACGATCCGGAGTCTGATCCCATTTGGCGAGTCCATCTTTCCATCGCTGAGCGGTTTGTTCAGCATATTGTGATGGTGTTAAGCCGGCTCGAGTTGCCTCGCCGGGATCGACCCACGGTTCAAAGTCCTGGGGCTGAAGCTTTGGAAAAGTGAGAAGCAAATTACCGAGATCCCCTTTGGGGTCAACGATGATCGCTGGAATACCGTCGATGGCTGCTTCCTCTAGAAGTGCCAAGCACAATCCAGTCTTGCCTGATCCCGTCATACCTACACAGAGCGCATGCGTGGTGAGATCTTTGGCATCGTACATCGTGAGTTCATCGCTGACGGACTTGGTTGCCAAGTCGTACTTCTTGCCAAGATAAAACGAACCGAGTTTCTCATACGGAGGAAGTTGGCTCATGATGGAGGCCTTGTTTTCTTGTGAGTCTTATGTGGTGAAACGGCAATAGTTTGGAGATGTGGTGCAATTCGCGCTGGGCTTTATACTCACGACTTGTACTGGATTTCTGAAGCTAATCTCGCGACAATAAAGTAAGTCTTGATAAGCTGGTCCATTGTGGAGATTCAATGGTATTGTCACACTAAGACGCTGTCACACTAAGTTATTTTCAAGTCAGGTTGTGTGGAGCGACGATCGACGATCCACGTTGGGGCACGTCGAGTAGATATTAGCAATTTAAACGCTGTTTCAGAAGTTGGCGTTTTCGATCCTGTGATTCGAATCCAATTTTTCTTGACTTTTTACAGCCAGAACTATTTTGAGGTTGTCCTGTGAGTGATCGCGATTCGTCCGACCTGACCGACGATGAGAAGTATCATCTCAGCGAGATCCGTCAGTTTCCGACGCGGATCAAACCGCATTCGATTCGTTCGTTAGTCAGTCGCTTGATGAATGAGCGGGGGTATGCCGCCGTTCAGGGGGGGGAGGCGATACGCGAGGCGTGGTTGGCGGTGGCGGGCCCCGAGTTGTCGAAAGTAGCCAAGCCGGGTGTTTTGCGTCGGGGAGTTTTGCACATTTTGGTTGCTGATAGCCTCAGTCTCCAGGAGCTTCATTTCAGGAAAAAAGAGCTACTAGATCGCTTCCAACGAACCGCCAAAGAACTGCGTGTAAGCGACTTAAAATTTAAGCTTTCCACGGGATAAAACTCCCTTTTCCCCTCACCACGAATCGACGAAAATCTGCTACAATAATCGAGCGTTGGTGGCAGTAGTGCGATGGACGTAAATTCATTCCCGCCAACGGTTTGTGGATGGTAGCAGGAGAATGCAAAACGATGAGCGGTGACCCGACTGGTAACTCCGAGGATATCTCTTTAGATCGGTCCGATTATTCAGCAGACGATTTAAAACATCTGAGCGACTTGGAGCACGTTCGTCAGCGTCCGAGCATGTACATCGGCGATACGGGCATCAAGGGGTTGCACCACTTGGTGTATGAAGTGGTCGATAACTCGATCGACGAAGCGATGGCAGGATATGCCAAGACGGTTTCGGTTACAGTGAACTCCGACGGTTCGGTAACCGTCGAGGACGACGGTCGAGGAATTCCGGTCACTCGCCACGCCCAATTGTCCGAGCAAATGGGGCGAGACATCAGCACCCTTGAGGGTGTTATGACGGTGCTCAAGTTCGGTGGTAAGTTCGACAAAAAATCTTACCAGACCTCCGGTGGTTTGCACGGCGTTGGTGTGACCGTGGTGAACTTTCTTTCGCAGTGGTGCGAAGTGGAAGTACATCGCGACGGTGTGGTATCAACGCAGAGCTATGAAAGAGGTATGCCACTGGGGCCGGTTCAGCAAGTTCGCAAGTCCAACCGCCTCGGTACCAAAACGACGTTCAAGCCTGACTCGACGATCTTTCCAAATACTAAGTTTAACTTCGACACACTCCACAAGCGCTTGCAGGAACTCGCGTTTCTCAACAGCGGGGTGCGTATCATTTTCAAAGATGAACGCAATGGAGAAGGTGGCGAATTCTTCTACGAACGCGGTATCATCGAGTTTGTTGAACATCTCAATCGAGCAAGCGATGTTCTCCATAACGACGTGATCCTCATCGAAGGGCAATCTGAAGGCATTCAGTTCGCGATAGCCTTCCAGTATTCGCGCGAATATTCCGAGAATCTTCAGTCGTTCGTGAACAACATTAATACGATCGAAGGTGGTACTCACGTATCAGGTTTCCGTTCTGCGTTGACCCGTTCGCTCAATGCCTACGGCAAGAAAGAGAACATTATCAAAGAGCAGTTAACGGGTGAAGATTTCCGCGAAGGGTTAACAGCGGTGATCTCGCTGCGAGTTCCACATCCGCAATTTGAAGGTCAAACCAAAACAAAGTTGGGCAACAGCGAAGTTGAAGGGATCATCAATTCGGCTGTAGGTGAAAAGTTGACCAAGTATTTAGAAGAGAATCCTCGAAGCGCTAAAGATATTGTGCGTAAAGCGATTCTCGCATCCGAAGCCCGTGACGCAGCGCGACGCGCTCGAGAACTTCTTCGCAAAAGAAAAGATGCTCTTAGCGGTGGTGGTTTGCCAGGTAAGTTGCGCGATTGTATCAGCAACAAAATGGAAGAGTGCGAACTGTACCTGGTCGAAGGTGATTCGGCAGGTGGTAGTGCTGAGGGTGGCCGATTCCGCGATACGCAAGCCATTCTGCCTCTGCGTGGTAAAATCATCAACGCGTTCAAGAGTCGCGAGGATAAAGTTCTCGCTAACGAAGAAGTTCAGAGCATGATCCAAGCGATTGGAGCAGGCATCGGAATGGACCAGAATATCGATAAACGTCGATACAATAAAGTCATCATCATGACCGACGCCGATATCGACGGTTCTCATATTCGCACTTTACTTCTCTGTTTCTTCTATCGGCAGATGTATCAATTGGTCGTCGGCGGACATGTGTACGTAGCTCAACCTCCTCTTTTCCGTGTTGTGAGAGGAAGAGGAAAAGAAATCTACTACGTGCAAACCGAAGAAGAGATGAAGACGCAGCTCACTGAACGCGGACTGAGCGACAGTCGCTTGCAATTGGAAGAAGGACGGGAGGTTAGCGGAGATGAAATGCGAAGTCTGTGCATCGCTTTGAGTGCGATGGAAGATGCTTTAGTTGCGTTGGAGCGTCGCGGAATCAGTCTTCGAGCCCATGCAGAGAGACAGGAACTGGACAGTGGAAAACTGCCCGTCTACCAAGTTAGCCTAGGAAGTGAACACCATTGGTTCACGACTCGTGAAAAGTTGGATAGTTTTCTCTCTGAACGAGGATTAACCGAGTCAACAGCTAAGCCCGAAGTCCCTGCAGCTGGTAATGGTACCGCCCCCACAGCAGCTGAATTAGAGAACGTACGTCGCTCGCCTCGTATCATCGAACTTCATGAGGTGAGAAACATCAACTCAGGGCTCAAGAGCATCGAAGCCCTAGGATTCAGTGTTCAGGATTTGATTCCGCAAGAGAGAACCGGTACGACGGAATCAAGATTCAAATTGTTCCGCGAAGATGCGGAAATCGGCGTCGAAGATCTGCGCGGTTTGTTGGGAGCAATTCGGGCGGCAGGTGAAAAAGGTCTAACGGTCACCCGCTTTAAAGGTCTCGGTGAAATGAATGCCGAGGAACTGCGGGAAACCACCTTGGATCCGAGCAACCGAACGCTTGTTAAAGTAACGCTCACCGATGCCGCAGCGGCGGACGAAATGTTCCGCGTGTTGATGGGAGATAAGGTTGAGCCTCGTCGAGAATTTATCGAGAAGCATGCGTTAGACGTCCGCAATCTGGATGTTTAATCGGAGGTAGTTCAAAGTGCGAATCGGTTTGGCATTCAAAGTGTTTTTCAAAGCATTGGCCGGTGGTAAGTCGGCCGATGCTTTACAAGCGGCTCTGCTGGAGCAGGGTGATGGAAGAAGGTCTCTGCCATCGCCGGAAACGGTTGTCGAAAAGAAAGTCGATAAACCCGCGCCAGTAGTCGTTCAGGCACCGGCGCGTAGTGACGCCCTCACCTTGCTGTCCGCTTTGCAGCGTGAGGCAAGGTTCCTCGATCTTGTCCAGGAACCGTTGGAACAATACGGTGATGCACAAGTTGGAGCGGCAGCACGCGATGTCTTGCGAGATACCAAAAAAGTCCTCGATCGCATCTGCGAAATTCAGCCGTTGTTGAATGAATCCGAAGGGACCAAGATCGATTTGCCAGAATCTGTTTCTCCCATGCGCTGGCGATTAAGCGGATCGCAGGGCTCAGCGAATGGGGCTCGACGAGCAACAATCGTGCATCCTGGTTGGAAGGCCTCTTTTTGCCAATTGCCGAAATGGACCGGATCCGCTGAAGATGCCTTGGTACTAACCCCTGCAGAAGTCGAATTAGGCAACTGAACCCACGAGGATAACGAGCGCCGTTTTTGTACCTTCGTCAGCGCGGTGATCGTTGTCCCTTTACTCAATGTCGCTAAGTGGTTTTAGAGTCCTTTCTCGTTGTGTCCCAAGAAGTGTCATTGTTATTTGAAATTTAAAATTTATTTGTTTTATCGAATGCAGCTAGTGATCGCGAGTAACTGGCTAAGGTAGGCAAAGCAGTTCTGATTGCGACAAGATCGGTACTAGTATTGATTCGATTGAATCATGGGGAGTTGAGCGTTTAGCGATGGCAGCCAAGTTTGCGATCGGGATTGATTTGGGAACGACCAACAGCGTTATCGCGTACGCTCCGCTCGATGAAGCCAAGGCTGAAA
>JBEGUT010000123.1:0-8943 GCA_041178745.1 Planctomycetota bacterium
TGTTCTGTCCCCTGTTCTCGCAGTTCGGTAGCGAGCCGCTGCTACAACGTTTGAAGCGTGGTGAAGCCAAGGTTTTAGTAACAACGGCCAATCTCTTTCAGAAAAAAGTTGTACCTATCCTTGATCAACTACTTGATCTTAAGTTCGTCTTGCTGGTTGATACAGATCGCGATGAGAGTGACAGCATTCTCTCGCTCTCCAGGCGAATGGAGCGAGCAAGCGATCGTTTTATTATTCCGCCTACCACCCCTGAAGAACCAGCTCTCTTGCATTTTACCAGTGGAACTACTGGAATGCCAAAAGGTGCTATTCATGCTCATCAAGCCGTGTTGACGCATTATGCAACCGGTAAGTATGTGTTGGACTTTCACGATGATGATATTTTTTGGTGCACGGCGGATCCAGGATGGGTAACTGGAACCTCGTATGGAATTCTCGCTCCTTTGCTGCATGGCATAATCAACATTGTCGATGAGGCTGAATTCGATGCAGCACGTTGGTACCGAATATTACAGGATCAACATGTCACGATCTGGTATACGGCTCCCACTGCGCTGCGGCGTTTGATGCGAATCCCCGGCCGACCCCGAGATGAGTACGACTTAAGTGCTTTACGCTTGATACTCAGCGTTGGTGAACCTCTCAATCCTGAAGCAGTCATCTGGGGTGAAGAAGCGCTCGGCCTTCCGATTCACGACAATTGGTGGCAGACTGAAACGGGTGGGATCATGATCGCCAATTATTTGTCGATGGATATTCGTCCGGGATCGATGGGCAAGCCTCTGCCTGGAGTCGAAGTTGCAATTGTCCGTCGAACCAATGGCTCGGTCGAGATTCTCAACCAACCTGATAGCGAAGGTGAGTTAGCTTTACGAGTCGGCTGGCCATCGATGTTTCGCGGATATCTTCATGACGAGCAACGCTATAACAAGTGTTTCGTAGAAGACTGGTATTTAAGCGGTGATTTGGCTCGTCGTGACAAAGATGGATATTTTTGGTTCGTTGGTCGCAGTGATGACATCATCAAAACCTCAGGTCACATGGTCGGCCCATTCGAAGTTGAAAGTGCGTTGATGGAACATCCCGCGATTGCGGAGGCCGGAGTCATCGGCAAACCAGATCCTCTCATCGGTCAGTTGGTAAAGGCATTTGTCGTCTTGAGGCAGGGACAAGCGGCGAGTGACAACCTACGACTGGAAATCCTCGGTTACGGTAGGAAACGACTCGGTGCTGCGGTCGCTCCAAAAGAGGTTGAGTTCGTACCGGATTTGCCAAAAACGCGCAGCGGCAAGGTGATGCGTCGACTGTTAAAGGCTCGGGAACTCGGTTTACCCGAAGGAGATCTTTCCACTCTGGAGGTCAGCCAATGAGTGATGATCTTCAGCCAGATTATGAGAAGGCAAGAAAGCTACTATTTGAAATGGTGCGTATGAGGCGATTCGAAGAGAGGAGTATCGAGTCGTATCAGTCGGGAAAGATTCGCGGTTTCCTGCATGTCTACATCGGTGAGGAGGCTGTTGCTACCGGTGTCATGGGACAACTCAAAGCAGAAGATTCCATCGTGGCTACCTACCGAGAGCATGGCCATGCTTTGGCGCGAGGAATTTCAGCCAAGTCTATCATGGCAGAAATGTATGGCAAGCAAGAAGGCTGCGCTCGCGGGCGTGGCGGATCGATGCATCTGTTCGATAAAACCAAAAAATTCTACGGCGGTAACGCTATTGTCGGTGGTGGTCTACCGCTCGCTGTAGGTCTAGCCCTGGCTGACAAAATGCAGCAGAGAACTGGCGTCACCGCATGTTTCTTTGGCGAAGGCGCAACGGCCGAAGGGGCTTTCCATGAATCGATGAATCTCGCAGCTCTATGGAAGGTTCCGGTACTGTTTGTTTGTGAAAACAATCTTTATGCGATGGGGACTCCGATAGCGGTTGAGCTGGCGCAGAAGAATGTAGCTCGGATGGCAGATTCCTATGGGATCGCAAATACATCTGTAGATGGTATGGATGTCTTGGCCGTGGTCGAGGCCGCTAAAACGGCTGTCGATTGCGTACGCAGTGGCCAACCTTATTTGCTGGAGTGCCGCACCTATCGTTTTCGGCCACACTCGATGTTTGACGCGGAACTTTATCGAAGCAAAGAAGAAGTCGATCAGTGGAAGCGACGTGATCCCATCACGCTGTTCTTTGATCAACTAAACAGGGCACAGGTTCTCGATGTAGCTGATTTAGAGGCTATTGAAGCAGAGGTCGCAAGAGAGATCGATGATGCGGTAGATTTCGCAGAAGCGGGTACCTTGGAACCAATCTCCGATCTGTTGCGATTTGTTTACTCGGAGGCAGCGGTATGAACGCAGTGTTAAATATAGTAGCGCCGAGTATTACCTATCGAGAGGCTGTTGCCGAGGCGATTCGTGAAGCAATGGAAGCAGACCCACGCGTCTTTCTTCTCGGGGAAGACGTTGGGCATTATGGAGGGTGCTTCGGTGTGAGTCGAGGAATGTTAACGCAGTACGGACCAGAGCGGATTCGCGACGCTCCGTTATCTGAGACGGGCTTTGTTGGAGCAGGAATCGGTGCCGCACTGGGTGGGATGCGTCCAATCATCGAAATCATGACGGTGAATTTTAGTCTCCTCGCGCTAGATCAAATCGTGAATACGGCTGCGACGCTATCGCATATGTCAGGAGGGCAGTTTCATGTACCGATCGTGATCCGTATGGCAACCGGTGGTGGCAAGCAAATCGCCGCACAGCATTCCCACAGTTGGGAAGGTTGGTTCGCACATATTCCTGGACTAAGGATTCTTGTCCCAGCGACTTTGGAAGATGCTCGTGGCATGCTTGCACCAGCGCTTGCTGATCCAGATCCGGTTCTCATCTTTGAAAACCAAACACTCTATAACCTAAAAGGTGAACTGCCACAAAATAGGACCGTTGATATATGCTCTGCCAAAATTCGACGCTCCGGCTCGGATGTATCGTTGTTAACTTATGGTGCCAGTTTGTACAAGGCATTAGAGGCCGCCGCGATCGTCGCTGAATCCGGGATAAATGCAGAGGTGATCGATCTTAGAGTTTTGAGACCGCTGGATGATCGAACGATCATGGAATCGATTCGTCGCACACATCGCGCTCTGATTGTCGATGAAGGTTGGCGCAGCGGTGGGATCTCGGCGGAGATTGCGGCACGAATTACGGAGCAGTCCTTTTATGATCTGGATTGCCCAGTCGAACGGGTATGTACGGCTGAAATTCCTTTACCCTACTGCAAACATCTTGAAGATGCATCGCTACCTCAAACTGCGACGATTGTAAATTCCTTGCGCAAGATGGTGGGAAAAGATGGCTGAGTTTCTAATGCCCAGCCTGGGCGCCGATATGCAGGAAGCAACCCTAGTGAAGTGGCTCGTCAAGCCAGGAGATCGTATCAAGCGAGGACAAGTGATCGGTGAGGTGGATACTGCCAAGGGGGTCATTGATCTGGAGTGTTTTCAGGAAGGTATTGTGGAAAATATATTGGTCACCGAAGGACAGACGGTGCCCGTGGGAGATGCTTTGCTGAGTCTAGCAACTGATGACCAGCCATTGGCAAGCTGTGCAAGTGAAAGTGCTTCTTCATCGATTAACAAACAGGGAGTGGGGCATTCCATAGAGCAGACTTCGCAAAAGAATGAAACTGCGGTTCCTGGGTTAGTAGAAAAGGGAACGCTAAAGAACACAACCAGAACTGCAGCTGACCAAACGAGCAGAGAGAAGAAATCTTCGGAGAGTGCACAAGAAACAGAGATCACCGAGATGTCTAATGGCAGCGTCGGGGCAGCAAATGCCACTTCTCGACCTAAGGCCTCTCCCCTTGCAAGGCGTCGTGCCGAAGAATTAGGAATTGATTTAGCAACAGTAACTACGGCAAGAGTCGATCATACGATTGGTATTGAAGATGTGGAGCGTGCTGTGCCGCGTCGCACGACGGTTACAGCCGGAAAAGATCCCGATGCATCGCGTCTAGCGCTGCGGACTGCGATAGCAGCGGCGATGTCTAAGTCAAAGTCGGAGATACCGCACTACTATTTGCAAACATCGATTAACATGCAAAAAGCGCTGGCATGGTTGGAACAAGAAAATAAAAAGCGATCTCTTAATGATCGGCTATTGCCCGCGCTTCTCCTGATCAAAGCGGTCGCTCGTGCCCTTGTGGAAGTACCGCAACTCAACGGTTACTGGGTCGATGGTCAATTTCGTCCGAGCGATAAAGTTCATGTGGGATTTGCGATCGCAATGAAAGGTGGTGGCCTCGTTGCTCCAGCTATCCACGATGTTGGTGTGAAGAGTATCGATCAACTGAGGAGTGATCTGTACGATCTAGTTCCACGAGCGCGAGTTGGTCGATTACGGAGTTCGGAAATGACAGACGCGACGATCACCATCACGAACATGGGTGACTTAGGGGTGGAATCGGTATTTGGGATCATCTATCCGCCACAGGTCGCGTTGGTCGGTTTCGGTAAAGTCTTGGATCGACCTTGGGTGGAGGCTGGCGAATTATGCGTTAGACCCATAGTGACTGCATCGTTATCGGCAGATCACCGAGCCACAGATGGATTGATTGGAGCTCGATTTCTCGATTCACTTGGGCAGCTTTTGCAGGAGCCTCAGTCGTTATGACACTTACTTCGGAATCGATTCGTGAAGTGATTCTTGCTGGAATCCACCAAATTGCTCCAGAAGCAGAGTTGGAATCGTTGAATGATGATGCGGAATTTCGACGTGAACTTGAAATCGATTCTTTTGATTTTTTGCGCTTATTGGTCTTTGTGAATGAGAGCTTGAAGGTCGAGTTCCCGGAGGCTGATTATGGGGGGCTAACCAGCGTCGCAAAGTTGGTAAAGTATGTCGATAAGAAATTGTCCGTATCCAAGTCGGCTGGGGATGGCGACAAGACTCAAGTCACAAGTTAGGCTCGGCCCAAAAAAATAAAACAGAGTAGAGCGAATAAGGCGGCATTATAGTTGGGGTTGTCGCTGTTGCGGAAAGCTTTTTTAGCCACTGGACTGTCTGCTTTTCTAATCTTGCCAACTTCCGGTTTAATTCATGTCGGATCAAAAGAAGCTACGGTGTAGCGATCGGCGAAGGAGATAATTGGCAACTCAAAAGGCAAATATCTTCTAAATCTCTGAGTCATTAGTCGTTATCGTGAATCGACTAAGATTGTAAAGCTGGTTTGATGCTCAACGATTTGATAGGCCTCTCATCAAGCCATGCAAGCAAAAAATCTCCTGGTAAACTCATCTTCAGGGAAGAGTTGTGGGCTGGATCTAATGCTCCTCGCTCGATCGCTTTGCAATCGCGTTTTAAGTTGCCATCGACTAGCTTGTGGGTTAGCCTCGGTATTATGATAAGACCATGCGAAAAGATCATTTTGCAGCGGCGGATTGATATTGCAACAGACAGTCGAAGGATCATTAAGACAGCAACGGAACATGCCTAGATACTTCCACCGTTACTTGGCGGATGTATGTCTCTTGGGAGAATAAAGTACTTATGAGATTCTATTCAGAGACTTGGCTAATTGGTTTCTTGATCGTTATGATCACGGTTCAAACGCTCGCTCAGCAGGAATTGGAGATTCCTTTGAGACCGGTAGAAGCGGCAGTCATCAAGTCGATTATTGCCGCGGAGCAACTCGATGTCCTATCTGTCGAGATACCGGCGTGGGCAAAGGATAGCGTTATCAAGTCGCTGGCAGATCATGGCGTCCGCACGGACTCTCTCAAGGCGAGTGCCATTGCAAACAGGGAAAAGAGGAACGTGTTTCTCGGCTTTGTCTACGATGAAAGAGGCCACGTGCTCGCGCTAAGTGGTAATGGTCCATGGCTACGAAATAGCAGTTTGCGGTTGCTTAAAGAAATGCCCGAGCTTCGAATTATCCGAATCGATCACAACGGCTTTGTCGGTCGTGATCCACGTATTGCAGATTTCGATGGGACCGGTTTCGATGCTTTAGTGGATTCGAAATTGATGGAAGTAAAAATCGGGCTCAGTTTCTCCGATGCTGGCATGGAGCAGTGCGCGAAGATCAAGTCGCTGCGATCGTTTCGTGTCGCGCACTCGCGAGTGACGGATGCTGGAATTAAGTTTTTCGCTGGACATCCTGCACTTACCGAATTCTCTATCGCGGAAATGGCCAGCAATAGGGTTTCTAAAAAGTCTTTAAGTGAGATTGCCAAAATCCCCTACCTGACTCGGGTTGGATTTGGAGAATGCTATGTTACCTATGACGAGGGCCTGGCATTTCTAGCTCCATTGAAAGGTCAATTAAAGCAGATTGATTTGACGATGAGTATTGCCTCGCTAGCCGATCTGGATCGTCTTAAAAGCGACCATCCGGATGCAAAAGTTATTACAATTCCGCCAGCGGAGATCGTCAAACGCCACAAGTTTATCGCTGCCAACCTCGTCAAACAGTTACCGCCCGAGCTAGCTGCGCCGCTACAAGAAGCGTTACAAAAGTGAGCAGCTAGAAAGGAGTTGGGCTACAATGCAAAGCCGAAGCAATGCTAAATCGTTAGGTAAGAAATGAGCCAATGACGTTGCTGGCAAAGATGTTATAGAAAGAGATCGCGCTTACGATGATTGTTTCTCAGATTTCCGATCGCTTGAGAAACATTGATTGCGAGATAACTGCGGTTCAACATCGAGGAGCCAAATGAAAGCTCGGGATAGCTCGAGAATACCATCATGAATCCAAATCGCACTCGATTCGTTTTCAGACTCAATTGCAGATGCTTAGCGTTTGTCCCGATACTTATGTTATGGACTATCGCCAGAGCAACTCCGCCTGTCACACCTTTTCTGCAAAAGTACTGTCTTGATTGCCATGGTCCGCAGATGCCCAAGGGTGACTTTCGAGTCGATGAATTAAAAATTTCAACAAATGCCGCAGAGGCAGAGCATTGGCAGCTTGTGCTCGATAATTTGCAACTGGGTGAAATGCCACCGCAAGAAGCTAAATTGCAACCGACAGCTAACGAAGTGGAAATGGCTGTGGATTGGATTCAAAGCGAAATCTCTCGAGCTGCTAACTCGCTGAAGGAGACAGGTGGCGAGGTTGTCTTACGGCGACTCAATCGCTTCGAATATCAGAATACGGTTGCGGATCTTTTCGACGTCCATGGTGACTTCACTGCAGGCTTTCCTGAAGATATGCGGGAGCATGGTTTCGACAACAATGGTGGTGCGTTGATGCTCTCCGCCGCGCAGGTGCAGGAATACATGAAAGCGGCTGAATTCATTCTTGCCCGCGCCATTGCTCCTCGTACCCGACCCGAAACGATTTCTAAAACGATCACACTACACGACCTGAACCGTCGTGCTAGTGAGCTTGCGCAGAAGAATCTAGCGAATCGATTAGAAAAGTTTGAAACCCTAACACCCAAGGAGAAGGAGAACACACGCAAGGCTCAAAAGGAAGCTGAAGAGAATCCTGAGTCTTTCGGTTATCGCTTTCCGGTCTGGGAAAATGGTATGCTTCGGCCTCCAAAATCCTCGGATGGCCAATCGCTTGATGCCGTGATGACAGTGCAGCAGTATTTCAGCGGTGAACCCACGATCGGCTATAGTGCACGAGTGGCTGGATGGTGCAAAGTGAAGGCTGTCGCATATGCGTTGAAAAATAATGGCAAACCAACACGTCTTAAGTTTATGGCAGAGAAACCGTTCATGGGCTTACTCCCCAAAGCGGAAACGGTTTTCACCTTTACCGATGAGCAACCGCGTGAAGTCGAGGCGATGTACTACCTCGAACCTGGCGACCGTATAGTTTTTACCATTATGGATGGAGCACCTCACAGCCAAGGCCGAACGATGATCGATCAGCCTGGTCCATTCATTGCCATTCGCTCCTTCAGCATCGAAGGGCCGCTGTATGATCGTTGGCCCCCCAAAGGAAATCGCACTCTTTTCGGTGAGATCGATCCCGCGCAGCCAACTGCGGAAAAGGCCGCTGCCATCGCTGCCCACTTAGCCCCTACTCTTTTTCGCCGCCCAGTCGAGGCGTCGACAGTCGAGAGGTACCGAGCTTTGTTTGAAAATCTCTCAGAGAATATGACACCCGATGAAGCATTGCGGGGAATGCTAACCGCCATGCTCGTCTCACCCCGTTTTCTTTATCACGAAGAGCCACCACAGGCTCTTGATGCTTACGCAATTGCCTCACGCATGTCCTATTTCCTTTGGCGTTCTGCCCCGGACGATGAACTGCTTAACGCCGCTTCCGATGGCAGCTTGCTTGATGCTACGAAACGACGCATTCAGGCCCAGCGGATGTTAGCGGATCGACGCACGGAACGATTGGTCAAAGATTTCACCGGACAATGGCTGCGCATTCGAGAAGTTGGTGTGATGAAGGCTAATGCGGACTTGTATCCCGAATACGATTCGGAACTTGAAGCGGCAATACGTGCCGAAACCGAGTACTTCATCGAGGAGATGTTTCAACGTGACTTGCCCCTTAGCAACCTTATTGACTCTGACTGGACGATGCTTAACGAACGCCTTGCAAAGCACTACGGAGTGGATGGAGTGGTTGGTTCCGAATTCCGTCGGGTGACTTTAGATAAAGCGAAAACAGTGCGCGGTGGGTTACTAACTCAAGCGAGTATTCACGCGATTACATCGAATGGTACTGTTACGTCACCTGTGGCTCGTGGTACATGGTTGCTAGAGAAATTTCTTGGAATACCAGCACCACCACCTCCGCCGGATGTTCCAGCGATCGAACCGGATATTCGGGGTGCCACTACGATCAAAGAGCAGCTTTCAAAGCATCGCGAAATCGCCACTTGTGCATCCTGTCACAAAAAAATCGATCCGCTCGGTTTCGCTCTTGAAAATTTTGATGTGATCGGCGGTTGGCGGGAGAACTATCGCGCACTAGTTGAGTCGAAACC